>NZ_QFGB01000018.1:0-70191 GCF_004369245.1 Pelotomaculum sp. FP
CGGAACCGCCGGCGGCTCCGGTAACGGCCACGGTGTAGATATTCCCGGCGGTCATCGGAATGCCGTAATGCTTGCCGGTCACCGCAGCCACCATACGCACGCGGTTATTGCCGGAGACCCAGTAGTTGCCGGCAATGTAGAGGTTACCGGCGCTGTCCACCGCCACTCTGCTTAAATTCAACGCAGCTTCGACGGCCGGACCACCGTCACCGGAGATACCGCTGGAGCCATTGCCGGCCACGGTGGTGATATAGACCTCACTCAAGCCCGGGACGATCAGGGCCGAGGCCGGACCAGGGGCGGCCATCCCCAGCAAGCCGGACAGCACCGCTAACACCGCCAGACAGGTGACAAACTTTCTGATATTTGGCTTTAAGCCAAATTTCAAAAATTGCAATTCTTTTGGCCTCCTTATTCAGCTAAATACAGCTGATGGTATCCAGAGCACTTTTTTAATAACCCCTTGTCCAGCCAAACTGTGACAAGGGGTTGTCAAAAACATTAACTACTTAATTTCAACGCATTCACAATAACCGTCACAGCCTCGGCCC
Organism: Pelotomaculum sp. FP; assembly: GCF_004369245.1. Taxonomy (NCBI): domain Bacteria; kingdom Bacillati; phylum Bacillota; class Clostridia; order Eubacteriales; family Desulfotomaculaceae; genus Pelotomaculum; species Pelotomaculum sp. FP. The sequence continues at coordinate 552 of NZ_QFGB01000018.1, forward strand.
TGGTGGCCTGGCTATGGGGCTGGAAGGTGTTATCCGGGTAGCCTTTCATGATCCCGTTCCTGGTCGCGGTGACAACGGCATTGCCGGCCCAACCGGAAATGCTGCCGTTGTCGGCAAACTGGGTTTCTCCCGCTACCGGAGTCAGTTTGGCTGCCTTGACGATCATCACGGCCATCTGCTCGCGGGTAATCAGGTCGTCCGGCCCGAAGGCGCCGGTGTCATAACCGTTGACCACTCCGTTGTCTGCCGCTGCGGCAATGTAGTCCCTGGCCCAGTGCGCCGTGGTATCGGCAAAAACCCCGCCGCCCTTGTTCTCAAGCTTGAACGCCTTAACCAGCACAGCAGCAAATTCGGCCCGGGTAATGCTGTTGTCAGGCTTGAAAGTACCGTCGGGATAGCCGCTGATGGCGCCCAGGGCCACCAGTTGGTTGATGCTGTCCATTGCCCAGTGGCCGGTGATGTCTTTTAATGCCGCAGGGACTTGCCCTGACGGTACGGCTTCCGCTTCCCCGGCAATCATTACGGCAAACTTGGTGAAGTGGTCCACCTGCACGGTCACGGTATTGCCTGAGACAGTGCCGCCCAGGCTGACCCACTGTCCGGACGCCTCGTCGTAGTAGAATATTTCCGGTTTTTCACCGGGAGCCAGCGCTGACGGGTCGAAGCTCAGTGTTATGACCACGTCCTTGTTAAAGTTATAGCTGTTCTTGCCGTCCACACTGAACTCGTATACGCTGCCGGCCAGTTTGAACCCTTCAGGCGTTTCAGGAACTTGGTCTGCTTTCTGTACTTTTACTTCTACTTTACTGGTTCCTTGCAGTGCGTTAGCCGGTATTATTACAACGGCTTCACTACCAAGGCCTATTGTTCCGCCCGCACTGGGCGCCACCATTGCCGTTCCGGTGGTAGAGCTGACCGCTTGCGGAGCGCTTGAGCCGCTGCCGCCACCACCACCGCCGCCGGAACTTGTTGTCTTCACGGTGACGCTGGGGCCGTCCGTGCTCTCATTGCCCGCCGCGTCTACCGCCTGTACGGTGAAGGTATACTCGGTGCCCGCGCTCAGACCGCTGACATCATAGCTGTTGCCCGTTACCGGCGTTGTGGTCAAAAGGCTGTCGCCCTGATACACGTTGTATCCGGTCACGCCGACGTTGTCCGTGGCGCCGCTCCAGCTCAAGGTCAACCCGGTCCGGCCCACATCGGAAGCTGTCAGGCTGCTGCCGCTGCCCCAACTCGGCGCGGTGGTGTCGGACTCAACCGGGGTTTGGGTGTAGGTGGCGAACTTGGTAAAGTGCTTGGTCCAAATCACCAGATCGTTGCCAACATCAATCCTGCCGTCACCGTTTGTGGGCAGTTCGTCATCTGCCGCCTCCTGGCTGTCCGCGCTCATGATGTTGGTTATTTTGGTAAACACGCCTCCCCTGCTATAACCGACATCTTTGCCTGCCTGACCCGGGATCAGGATCCTTACGGCTTTGCTGAAAGACAATGGTACGTCGCCATAGCCAATTTCTATAACGCAATTGACTGTTGCAGTATTCCCGGATTCGGGGGTTACTGCTACAGAATCGTTAGGCTGTACTGTCGGCAGATGAACAATGCCGTCCCACTCTTCGGGAGCGCTTACAGCGGTTCCCGCAGGAATGTCTACCTGTATTGGATCGGTACCAACTGAAGTATTGGCCGCTATGGTTAGCGCCGGTAAAGCTGTTGTGGTTACCGTACCGGAAGCAGGCGCGTTGAGCAATGCTGCCACGCTGACCGTGGCGTCATCTACACTGGCTGGTACTGTGATGGTGACTTCCGACGGTGTATCCGCAGTTACGGCAAGGTTTTTATTGGCGCCATCGCTTGTGATTGTCACATTTTGCTCCGTAATCGGTACGGCATTGCTGGTCGTCACGGTGGTGCTGGGGCCGTCCGCGCTCTCGTTGCCCGCCGCGTCTACCGCTTGCACGGTGAAGGTATACTCCGTGCCCGGATTCAGGCCGGTGACAGTATAACTATCGCCGGTTACCAGCGTTGTGGTCAGCAGGGGGTCGCCCTGATAGACTTTGTATCCGGTCACACCGACATTGTCAGACGCCCCGCTCCAGCTCAAGGTCAGGCTGATCTGGCTCACATCGATGGCTTCCAGGTTGCCGTTATCCCAACTCGGCGCGGTGGTGTCTTCTTCCGGCGCAGACTCTGTCGTCACGGTGACGCTGGGGCCGTCGGCGCTCTCGTTACCGGCTGCGTCTACCGCCTCTACCTTGAAGGGGTACTCAGTCCCTGCGCTAAGACCGGTGACTTCATAGCTGGTCCCGGTCACCGGGGTTTCCGTCAACAAAGCACCATCTTGAAACACTTTGTAGCCTGTTACTCCCACGTTGTCCGACGCGCCGCTCCAGCTCAGGGTCAACGTAGTCTGTCCGACATTAGATGCGGTCAGGTTTCCGCCTTCCCAAACCGGGGCTTCTGTGTCGACCGGTGGCATTCCTGTTACGGTCACGCTCTTGGTATCAACGTTGCTGCCTTCACCAGTAATTACTATTAATGTGCCTGGGGCATCTGCCGGTACGACGAAGTCTATACTGTAATTTCCGCTTGCGTCTGCTTTCGTTGCATCAAATACCACTATACTCTGTGACGCGTCTACTACTTTGAGAGGAACCCATGCGTTTGGAGCTGTAGTGCCTGAGGCGGTCACGGTCTCTCCTACTGCCGCGGTAGTTTTATTTAACAGCAGGCTTATATCCGTTGAAGTATTTGACATGGAAATAGAAGGAACACATAACATCAATAGCATCAATGCTATTTGGAGATACGTCATTATCCTAAACTTCATTTTTAACCACTCCCTACTAATTCAGACCTTTTTTAATGGCTAGGCCAAGGGAGGTATCAGTAAGTCAACTAGCAAGCACATCTTCTTGGCCTTTAGGAGCGCCATCTATTATCGGCTCCTCGCTGTTTTGAGTAGGTAAACATATTTGTGCGCTAATCGCGGCCGTTCATTGAGAGAAGCGCAGACCCTTGATATGGGAGAAGTCCGTGTTAGCCTTGTTGAGCAAGAGTTCAGGCGAAGCTGCGTGTCCTTTGAACATGACGATACACGGGCGAAAGGCTCCATATCAAGGGCGGCTGCTCTGTGATTTTTGCATGACCTACACGATATAGCAAAGAACCTTATTATTGGGTACAATGGTCTTCAGCTTTCAACAACGGATATTTATTGTAAAATCGTCGGGTTGAAGTCAATCGCGTTGGTTAAATCATCAACAATATAAACCTTGATCACGTCGCCCGGCTGGACATTAAAACCGGCCTGGGCAATTTCAACCTGATCAAAATCAGCTCTGGTGGCGTTAAGTGCAAGTTGGCTGCCGTTTCTAAAATGAGTAAAGACTACTGTTTCATTACCGCTATGGGAGATCACCGGCGTAATGTTGACCGCGAAGTATTTAAACCCTGTCACACCGTCATTAACGGTCATGGTATTGATACCTTCCGGGGTTGTCCCAGCGGTATAAGCAGCATCGGCCCCAGGTGTAACTGTGTAGACCGGATTTTGCGCCGGCGCAGTCTCTATCGTCTGCACTACGGCAGCATCTTCATATCCTGCAGCCTTAACCACAACAGTGTAGTCTTTGGCTTCAGTAAATACGTCTGCGGCAATGGTAATCTTCCCGGCAGAAACCGTATATTTACCATCAGCAAGTGCTGTACCGTCCACGCTCACCTCAATAATCGCCGCCCGCCAGCCGGCATCATCGGTGAAGGTGAGGTCGATGGCCTGTCCAGCTTCGTTACTGTCGGTATCGGCGGTCAGGGCTGGCGGAGCAACCGATGTTGAGCTTACCAACTCGATACTTACAATTTTTGCAATCGATGTTGACCCGGTGACAGCCGCTCCAACGAGCCTGAGCGGCCAGTTATCATCGGACTCGGGTATCGGGCCGCCGTTCAGGGAATTGGCGATAATGTAGTTGCTGTTCCGGATAATATCCGCGCTATTGATAGTGACCGAATCGCCGTCGGAGGCGGTAATCACAACCTGGTACCCCGCCGTTGCCAGCGCATCGTTAAAGGCGTTATCGGAATGCTGGTCGGCGTCGTCGACGAATCCGGCGAGGAACCACAGGGGCATGCCTTCCCAGACCTGTTCTTCAGAATCCGTGTAGGTTGCCTTGTGATTGGCGCCGAACTGACAGGCGAGAGCCTGCTCAAAATAGGTTTTGCTTACATCATAGTTCAAACCACCGATATCCCGGCCATCGAGCTCCAGTGTCCAATCGCCCACAGGCACGGAGTATATCTTGATGGTTTCAATAAGTTTTGATGATAAGCCGGCACAAGAAGGATACTGGATACCTCCATCGTAATAGTAGTGCCAGTAATTTGACGGAAGCGTCTCGTGCATATCCCACTGGCCGTAGACGTGGTCATCCGGAGTAAAGAATAAACGCATACCATCTTGATAATTGGGAACGTATTCTCCGTCACCCCACCAGGCCAGAATGGCGTCTCCCTGGCGCGCCTGCACCGCAGGGTCGGTATATATGGAGGAATAGGGAAGCCTGGTCTCGAATGTGTCTTTTGCAACCAGTACAATTTCAGTACCTGCTCCCATGCCGCCCACAAGCTCACAAAGATCTTTGATACGGGTACCCTTCACAGCATTTTCTATCTTGTAACCGCCGGGATATGTCTCCCCGGCATCCCATACATCATCCGGGTTGTTGGTGATTCCCTCGTAGCGGTATACCGTTGTCCCGTCTCCAATCACTTCGAGGTTTTCCTGCATCCATAGATAATCGACCGTGATCTCGTCAAGGACGGTGGTGCGATCTTCGGCGTACTTGATGATACGGACTTCGGGTATGGGCTGGGCAGTCTCAAAAGAGGTTAATTCAATCTCCTCAATATTCCCAACACTGGTACCGCTAAGGACTCCTTCAACGCTGGCGACGCCGGCGCCGACCAGCCGCAGCGGCGCTCCATCGGTAAGCGGCGCATCGTTGCATTTATTCGCAATGATATAGTCGTTGCTCCAGGCTACATCCGCGCTGGCAAAATCCTTGGTGTAGCCGTCTCCGGCTTTCACCAGGATGGTGTAACCGGCAGTTGCCTGATTGGCGTCATAATCGTGCGGCTGCCGGTCATCTACCCAGCCGGTCAGGAACCAGAGAGGTATCCCTGACCATTTATTGCCGTCACCGTCAGTCCATTCTTGAAGGTGGCCCGAATTTGGGCAGGCCAGAGCGGCCTCAAACTCAGCCTGCGAAATAACATCACTGATCTTGCCGTTCAGAGCAAGGTTCCAGCTTCCGGGATCAGCCGGCGGTGTCTGCAGTTCGGGGATTTCTATCTTTACGATGTTACCGACAGCAGAGCCCCCGAGGGAGCCATCATCTTTGGTAACACCGGCCCCAACCAGGCGCAGTGGTCCTGCCTCGGTAAGCGGGGCGCCGTTGCATTTGTTCGCAACGATATAGTCGTTGCTCCCGGCTACATCCGCGCTATCAAAAGTCTTGTAAAAATCATCTCCGGCAACTACTTTCACAGTATAACCGTCTGCAGCTAATGCATCATTGAAAGTCCAGTGGCTGCCTGTCTCGATGTCGTCCACCGCGCCCAGGAGCACCCACAGGGGTACGCCGGACCAGACGTTATTGTCAATATCGGTCCATTGCCTGTAATGGCCTGAACCCGTGCAGGCAAGTCCGGCTTCAAACTCCTCCTGGGTGATGGTATCCCCTACGTCTCCGATCATCTCCAGGGTCCAACCTTCGGGTGGTTCAGGCAGGCCCGACAGCTCGATCCGGACGATGTTGCCTACCTGTTGTCCGCCAAAAACAGCCGGACCTTTCAGATAGAGCGGCCAGCAGGCTTTTCCTGATTCGGTCTCGAGCGGAAGCGGTGCTCCGTTCAGTGTATTGGCGACGATATATCCATCGTTGCGGGCGATATCGGCGCTGTCAAGGGTTGCCGACCAATCGTCGCCGGCTATAATATTGACTTCATAGTTCTGGGCGGCGAGGTCGTCGTTGAAGTTGAAGTGGTAAGGGCCAACATCCGGGTCGTCGTCAACCATGGCGACGAGCAGCCATAGCGGCACGCCTCCCCAGACATTACCGTCACCGTCGGTCCAGGTCACCTGGTGACCTGATGACGGGCAGGCAAGGGCATCCTCGAAGTAGGCCTTGGTTACGGAAGCATTCTTTGCCCCGGAGAGCTGAAGAGTCCAATCAGTAGGGTCAACTTCTGTTGAGACAACGGTTTTCACTGCGGCGATAGCCGCTGCCGTTACGGCAGTTAGCTCCGTTGGATCGTCAATACCGGCGGCGTAGTAGAACTCAACCTTATCCCCATTTACAAGCTCGATCAGGTTCAGGGCGCCGGCGGCATTGTTGTAGCCGTCTTTATAGACATCGTTGACATAAGTGTACCAGCGGCCCGGATCGCGTATATAGTCTCCTACATTGTCCAAAAGGAGAGCGCCCGACGCTGCGTAATTTTTGTCGGTGACGCCATAGGTGAAGCCGCTGACAGTTGCGGCTGCCGCAAGCGCCCCAAGCGGTGTGTTCTTGTCGACAGTATAAACTGTCCCCGAGTTATAGGCGGTCACGGTAAAGGTCTCGCCGGGTGTCAGAGCAACTGTCCCGTCATAGAGGACGTCAATTGTTGTCGCGGTGACGGTGACAGTGATAGTGTCGGTGAAATCTCCATCTTCGGTAGTAACTGTAATATCCGCAGTCCCCTCCGACACTGCGGTGACCAGACCGGTTTCACTTACTGTAGCTACAGACTCGTTGCTCGTAGACCAGCTCACATTTTTGTTCGTAGCATTTTCCGGTGCAACGGCGGCGGTGAGCTGGTTCGTTTGGCCAACCTCCAGCACCTGGTCGTCCTCTGCAATACTTACACTGGTTACAGCTACACCGGGAACCTGGTACTCTAAGGTGACGATGTCGCTGTCCGACCGGCCGGGACCGATGACGACGGCTTTGATGGTGGTGTCGCTGTTAAGGGGGCCGATTTTGTGGTTTATTTCGTCCAAATCATCGCTTCGCGACGACCACCAACGCATGGCAATCCAGTTATACATGGGGCTGTCTATGGTCGGGTCGCTGCCGTCCAGGGTGTAATGAACCTTGTCTTCATCGTCGAAGGGACTGTGCATTTCCACCATGGTCCCTGCGGGTACCTCTCCAGGCGCCGGATTGACCGTGGGATTATCCCATTTGGGCACGGGATCGGTGAGCACCTCGATTTTTACTACCAATTTGGCAAACCTGGCGTTGGTCTGCTGGGTTACCGCCCGCTGCCCGTACAGCAAATGGTTTGCGTCCGAACGGCTAAAGTTGTCCGCATCCAGGATATCGTTATAACTTTGAGCAGAGAAACTTCTGTGCGCGATGATGGTATCCACTAATACTTTACCCGACGGGTCACCGGGAAGATGGCCGGGAAGGCCGCTGCTCATAAAATTAGGGAAACGATACCGGGGGGCGTTTAATAACTCCTCCACCGTAAAGGTAACTCTAAAATTGTCTCCGGAAGTAAATCTGATCTGTGTGGCTTCCGGCTTGAGTCCCCCGGCTAAATCAAGCAGGTCGGTCAGTTTGACGCCCTGCCCCCTGTACCAGCTCTTGGTGGGCCAGGTGTTAATAGTGCTGTAGATTACGTCTTGTTGTTGTAAATAAACCCCTTCTGATACTGACTCCGTACCCCGGAGCTGGTTTTGGGTAATGGTTACGGGCACGGGGCCGTTCAGCCCGGGCCCCGATATTATAATGTCACCCCCGGCGGCCAGGGCGTCCGCGGGCGCCATCAGACTAACCGTACCGGCAAGCAACAGCACGCTGAAGACGGTCAGAAAAAGCTTAAATACCCAACTGCTCCTTATACGCATGGAATTCCCTCCTTGTTTCAACAAATAATAGTCACACTGCTGAGAAACATTTACAACAAACCACTTCTCCTCTCTCAACTCGCACATCAGAGTAGCCCCAAAGACTTAATAGTTTTCAGCCTCCGTTACACCATCTGCCATATGGCATCAGTCCAGCATTCTCAACACCCCCTTCGTCAAATGGCCTGTCGGCGCTGAACCCCTGTACTTTGGAGAAAAAACCGGTCACCTCCTGCTTGTCCCGGCTACGGGTAGCCGGAAAGATTTGTAAAGCAAAAAAGCTTTGTCCCATTGGTTGAAAGGGACAAAGCTTTAAAGTCCGGCAGCTTATGTTTCCTTTCCTCAATGGGAGGCACGGCAGTTTCCCGGCGTACCCTGTGAGGCCGATAACCATAGTCTCCCTTAGGTCATGCGGCTCGGAAAAACATACTTATTTTTGTGAACTCAGTCATGCATATTTACTTCTACTGCAGTTCCAGGCTTGTGAGAAAATTGGTAAAGCGCTGTCCGAACTCATCCTGGTAAATAATGATGCGCATAGCGCCCTCCCCGCCGGTCTTGGTTTTTAACGGTTCACCGTGGTCGGCGTAAACAATGAACACATTATTCGGCCGCAGGACTTCAGACATGTTCACCCCGGAGGTGTAGTTGTCGATGCCTCTGGTTATGATCCTGGTACATTTTTGGGACAGACCCGGATCGATGCTGTTTAAGGCGTCCAGCAGCGGGGCGCCTGTAAACTCATGTTTGGTCATGCCGGAGGTGGACTGAATCACCATTTTCTTCTGCGCCGCCGGCAGTTTCTGAAGATCGGCAACTGTCAGGACGCCGATAACATTATCTCCTGTCTTAACTAAGATTTGGCCTTCCTGCAGGTTTTCATCGCCGCGGTTCAAAAACGCAAATACCACAATAATAATGACCAGTAATGCAATCACCGCATAGAGGATCTTCTTTTGGTCAACAGCCTTACTCTCCATCAACAATACCCTCCCAAGCATAGCCGGTTTTGGCCGGATGAGACAGGAGAACCATCCCCTTGCCTGTCTTAAACCTTTGGTTACATCCTGAAGCCTTTATTCTGGTCCAGCTTTTTCTTTAGCCTAAGCGTTTTTTCGCCAATACCTGCCTTGATGCCCAACAGGCCGTCCCGGCAACCCGCAAAACACTGCATGCAGCGGACGCATTCCGGACTATTGGGGTTGTTGTATATGTCTATCCCCAACTCACATTGCTCTTGACAGCCTCCGCACTTTTTGCAGTTATCCCTATTGATTTCGAACCTCAGCAGGCTTAGCCGGTTCAGGAGGGCATAGACCGCTCCGAGCGGGCAAATAAACCTGCAAAAAGGCCTGAAGATGATCATGGACGGCAAAACCGCGACGGCAAGCAAAACCAGCTTCCACTTGAACAAGACACCTGCCGTTGTCATCAGGGAAGGTTGTAACGCCATTAAGGGCAGGTACGCTTCCAGCGTCTCCACCGGGCATAAATACTTGCAGAAGGTCGAGCCGCTCAAATAAGTCAGACCAAGGGCCGGGAACAGGAGCACAAACAGGACCAGCACGACGTATTTTAAATAGACGAGTTTTATTAACTTCCGGCCGGGCCGGTACTTGGGCAGCGGTATTTTATATAACAGTTCCTGCATGAAGCCAAAGGGACAGAGCCAGCCGCAAAGGAACCTGCCCAGCAGTCCCCCCAGCAAAAGCAGCAGCCCGGAGGTAACCATAAGGAGCAGATAATTGCCGAATATAAGCGAGCTCTGGATCAGTCCCAGCGGACACGAGCTAAAAGCGCCGGGGCAGGAAGTGCAGTTCAGTACCGGCACACAGAGCCTTTTCAGAGGCCCGTTGTACGCCGTACCCTGCAGAAAACCGGCAATATGTCCGTTTATAAGCGCCGCTGTAATGGTCTGGACAACCCTTCTTTTCAATCATCACACTCCCGGATTACGTGGTAGCGGTATCCTTCCCCTACTGTATTTCCGTGACAAACCCTTCTACCTTCAGGGGTACCGGCTCAGCTTCCTCCCCCAGGAGCAACTCGCGGTAGGTCCCCATTGCGGCGTTGACCCCGTTGATCACTGCCTGGGAGCTTACTGTAGCGCAGGTAATCTGGATAATATCATTTGGCCGGGACGGCTCCAGAACCACTCTGTTTAAATAGGCGCCGGCGCTTTTGTTGTTAAACCGGTCCAAAAACCATTCTTTGGTCAGACTATCTCCTCCGTACAAGGGTGTCTCATCATGCTGCAATACTCTGATCCCCAGCAACTCGTTTTTTTCGCCATCTATTAAAACAAATAGATCTATCGCGCTCCTGTAGCCCAGAGGACTTGATAAAAAAGCATAATTTTTCTGCTCGCCGCAAGTTATTTCGTAAGCATTTTTTACGGCAGGAAACTTTTCTTTAACTTCCTCCGTCAGTTCGATGCCCTTTATAGCTTCGTCTGCGATTTCCTGCTCGCTTCCCAGCAACTCCTGCAGGGCTTCCTTCTGGGGAGGCGTCATTTTTTTTGAATTACCGGAAGAGCACCCGGTCACGGTTAAAACCAGGATAGCTGCAGCAGCAAACAGCAAGACTACGCATTTTCGCACACTTTCACAACTCCCATCTGATACCTGAGTTTCGCGTCCTTGCTTCCTAGGGTGGTATACAGCTCTACCGATATGTACTTCTGCTCACCGGCTTACCCTTGATCGCCGCTCCCTTAGTTGGAGATACACCTGGCAAAATAGGTCTCCTACCCTGAGGTGCGAATTCATTCGCCCAAATGCAACATTGGCTGCCACAAGTGCGGCGCTGGCGCGCCGTGTGCGATTGAAATGGCGCCTACATCGGCTGGTATTTTCATGATACGTGGCGCCGCTCTAGCGGCAGGTATATGCCCCTTTTCCGCTCATTCCACATCGTAATTAAATATTGCTACCTGGCTGTTGTGTTTCCCGAAACCAATTGCAATAGCTTTAATGGTAACAGTCTGGTTAACCTGAATTGGCTTATTCAATTCCGGCCGGAAGTAGGAAGTGCTGGGATTATAAAGCAAACTCTTCGCATCCGGCTCACTCCCGTCAAGGGTGTAATATATCTTGACGAGATCCTGTTCAGGATGGCTTAAAACGACCCCTGTGCCCGGCTTTACCTTCCCGGGCGCAGGTTCGGCCCGGACCGCGCCCCACTGGCCCGGCGGCGTTGTCAATACTTCGATGGTGGTCACACCTTTGACGAAAGCGGCGGTGGCCGCATCGTTCAATCCTGTCTGGCCAAAAAGCAGGCGAAGTTTACCACTGGCCGCCTCACTCAAATTACTGGTGTCCTCCTGATACCCCCAGGCCAGGATCATAGGAACTTCCACTGCTCCCTCCGCACTGCCTTTCAACAGATCCGGATAGCAAAAACGCTTTTCCTCCAGCTGCTCTCTGGTAAAACTGGCGTTATAACCGTCCGCGGCCTTGAAGATGATTGTTTGCGCATCCTCTTTGATCCCGGCCTTTTGCAGCAGGTGGGTGAGCTTCACACCCTTACCGACAATAAATTTTTTGGCCGGCCAGTTGTTTACGGCCGAGTAGCAGGCGCCGGCCAGAGCGTCTTCCATGCTCTTCAGTTCGTCGGGGGTAAATTTGGTTTCACGCTCTACACCGTTTCCCGTAATCGTCAGCATGTCCGGTTCACCGCCGGGGTTGCCGGTTTCAAGGCCGGTACTGCCCGGCGCTATACCGGCCGTCTGCGGGGTCGTTTCCCGCTTCTGGTCCTGACAGCCTGTGATCAGGCTTAAGCATGCGATCAGCAAAACCGCCGCGAATCCTATTGTTTTAAGCAGCCTATTCATCCATAGCACTGTCATCTCTCCTGAGGCAGTATTTTGGGGGAACTTTCTCGTGCGCATTTCATCTGGGACATTCTCTAATTGGGGACATTCCCCGGCAGAGGTGTGTCCCCTTCCCGCTGGCGGAGGTGTGTTCTTTTGTTGCGAAGAATGATGCTGCTACTATGTGAATTGTTCTTCTGACGTCTAAGGTCCGGCGTCCGAAACGTATCTTCTTTCCTTAAACAGAACGGATGCGCATCAAGTTATCAATGGGGCTCAGCCCTTCCCCTTCCGTCCAGACTACCGGATAGGAGCCGTCATCTTGGGTAAGCAGAATTCCTTTGTTAAGGTCCTGCCCGCTTACCTTAACGCTATTGCCGTCTGTACCTACTAGCTCGAACTGCTTATTGTCAATATCCGTCAGTCCGACTTCCTCCAGAATTGCCCGTAAAGAAATCCCTTTTTGAGCTTCTATCTGCTGTTGCCCGGTTAATTCCACTATTTCCTCAGGGAAAAATGCCGCGTCCGCATTGGTGGAAAACCAGGCGATATGCATGACGTTCATACCCAGCTTAATATTGGGCGCCATGTTCATCGGCGCGCCCTCACCTGTAACTTTGATGTAATAGCGCTGGCTGACCATGTTTATGGCTTCATTCTTCTTGAAGCCATCCGATGATTTCATCGTAAAGAAGGCCTTACTGTTGACATTGTCAAAGCGGGAAAAGATCTGCGCCAGTTCAATGGCGTCGTCTTTACTGCCGTAATACTCATACTGGTAAGGTTCAATCCCTTCCGCCAGATTTTTAAAGACCCAAACGGAATTGATATCTTTCTCCGGAATCTCTTTGTACAAAATAATCCTGTCGACCATCTTCACCCAGTAGGGGCCGAACTCCCCCTGCACGCAGAGCCGCGCGGGGCGCAATTCGTCCGGCAGTTCACTTTGCCCGTCGATGGTTAAAGCCAGGATCAGCTGGCGTTCAGCCATGATCTCCGGCGTTACCAGACAATAATAATCATCCTTTCCGGCAAAGCCGATGCCCTTATAATCCTGATAATTGATGCCCGCGTGTTCCAGCACATCCTTGACCTCAGGACCGGTTGCTTTAAACTCTTCCAGAAGCCCGGTGGTACGGGTGAGACTGGCGTCAAGTTTTTGTTGGGGAAGCGCCCGCATTTCTCCTACAGTGATCTCTTTAGGCTGGTCTATGTCGCCCTCGACGATAACATTCTGGCTTTCATATTCCGGATTGCGGGTAGGAGTGTTCTGCTGGGCGCATCCGGTCAGGGTGATCCATATCAGGAGCAAAACCAGATAAAGATATATACCCTTTCCGCTCTTAAGCAACACATTACCCCCCCTTTACGACTCTGAAAATATTGTTGGGCTGCAAGTTTTCCTCCTTTTGCCGGCGTCGTACTGAGCGGCAGCGAAGGGGTTCACACCAAGATTCTTCATTATCGTTCAGAATGACATTGAAAAATGGCTTTTATCCTCTAATGGCGCCGTGATAGCGGCATCGCTGTCTATTGAATTCTGTATCGAAACTCAGCTATATCACTGTCATATTTGCCGAAACCCTTAACTAAAACCTTGATGGTCGTGTCCCGCTCGATTTTGATGGGCTTGTTCAATTCAGGCTGGTATGTGCTGGGATTATAGAGCGTGCTTTGTTCGGTCGGCGTGGAGCCGTCCAGCGTATAATACATCTTCACCTTGCCGGTTTCCTTATGCTGCAGTTTTACCGTATCCCCGGCGGCAACATATTCCGTCTGGGGAAAGACGGTAGCTTTCTCCCATTTTCCGGGGTCTTCCACAGTCACCAGGATCTCCCTGACGCCTTTGACAAAAGTGTGATTGGCCTGCTCGTTAACACATGCCTGCGGCATGATCAGGCATAAATCGTCCGCCCTGGCCTCGCTTAGATTATCGCTGTTTTCCACGTACTCATAAGCGATAACCGGCTCAACCGGCTGGGCGCCGGCCGGATCTCCCGCCATTACTTCCGGAAAATAATACCGCGGGGTATCCAACAACTGCTCCCGTGTAAAGGACCACTCGAAATCGTCTTTGCCCTTAACCATAATGCATTTTGCCTCATCTTTAATGCCGGCGGCTTGCAGTACTGCCGCTAATTTGACTCCCCTGACCGCATACTTCTTTGCTGCCGGCCAGTTGTTGATGGTGGAATAGACGTGATCAAAGCGGGCGCCCGGCAACTTCAGCATCTCTTCCAGAGTCAGCCGGGGTTCTTTCGTCACACCGTTGCCGGTAACCACAACCGCCTTGTCGCTCTCATTGCTGCTGACCTTATCCTGCTGCGCACCCCCATTATTGCAGGCGGCAGTCAGGAGAATGCACAGCATGAGAAGAAGGCCAACCGGAAGGTAAATTTTTTTAGAGAGAAAACTTTTCACTTTCATTGATTTCACTTCCCGTCACGCCATAATAAAGCTGCAGAATGATAAGCGCCGGCATACGTTTGAGGACATTCTTCAACTATTTATTCAACGCATTTATAATTACCGTCACAGCCTCGGCTCTCGTCGCACTGCCTCCGGGCCGGATGGTGTTATCCGAGTAACCCTTCATAATCCCGTTTTCAGTAGCGGCGGCAATGGCCTCCCCGGCCCATGCGGAAATACTGCCGCTGTCGGCAAACCGGGGCGCTTCCGCGGCCGGCGCCAATTTGGCGGCCTTCACGATCATCACGGCCATCTGTTCGCGGGTAATCAGGTCGTCCGGACCAAAAGCACCATTGGCATAACCATTGACAAGACCGTTTGCCGCTGCCGAGGCAATGTAGTCCTTGGCCCAGTGCGCCGCTGTATCAGTAAAAGTCTTGCCGTCATTATCCTCGAGCTTGAACGCCTTCACCAGCACGGCGGCGAACTCGGCCCTGGTAATGGTGCTGTCGGGCTTGAAACTGCCGTCGGGATAGCCGCTGATGCAGCCCTGCGCCACCAGCTTATGAATGTTGTCCAGTGCCCAGTGGCCTGCGACGTCATTTAAGTTTACTGTCTGCTGCGGCTCTTCTTCTTTATTTTGCTCTCCTGTACCGGGTGCGGGTCCTTCTGTTCCGGGTTCAGACTCAGCCCCTGCGACCTGATAGGTGAAGGTGACGACATCGCTGTCGTACTTACCGGGACCAATCGTTATTGCCTTGATGACTGTATCTTCATTAATAGGTCCTACCGGGCAATTCACTTTGCCCAAATCATCCGCCCGCGCCGACCACCACCGTCTGGCAATCCAGTTATACATCGGGCTGTTCAAGGTCGGGGTGCTGCCGTCCGTGGTGTAATAAACCTTATCGTCATCCATGTAGGCGTTGCTCAGCGCTATCATAGAACCTGCGGGCGCCTCTCCGCTAACCGGATTCGCCTGCGGAGCGTCCCATTTTTCCGGTTCTGCTGTGAGCACCTCGATCTTATTGACATATTTGCTGAACAAATTACCATTCTGCTCGGTAACTGCCCGCTGCCCCAGCATCAGCAGCAGTGCATTCAAGTCGTTCATATAGTCCGGGTTATCACTGCCTTCAACACTTTCCAGAGCGAGTATAGGCTCCACCTCTTTTGGGTTCGCTGCAGAGCCGGGAATATGCCCGTCGCCATCTTTTGCGGTATTACCCTTAAGGCCAGGGAAATAGTACCTTTTATCCTCCAGTAATTCTTTTACGGTCAGGTTTACTACGTAACCGTCGCTCGAAGTAAATCTAATCAGCCTGGCCTCCCCGGTCATACCCGCCTGCTTAAACAGGTCTCTCAACTTGACTCCCTTCCCGACATACCATTTCTTGGTAGGCCAGGTGTTGATGGCGCTGTACACATGCTGGTATTGTTTCATTGACTCAAGCTGTTCCCTGGTTAAGGTCAAAGGCGTGGTCACACCATCACCGGTAATTTCGAGGGTATCCGTACCGGCGGCCAGGGCCGTTGCGGGGGTCATCATGTTAGCCATACAGAAAAGTAAAAGACCCAGTATGATTATTAAACAACCATAAAACCAATTCTTCCGCTGCAGACTTATAGCTTGCACTTTTAAACTCTCCTTTCTGTTGTATGCCAGCAAGATCCCGGGCGGTTACATCACGAATACGGACGCAACCGGATTATTCACCGGTCAGCATAAACAGCTGCCCCGTAGCGTGATCCTTATAAACCGTGCCCATCTTTTCGTAAAGTTTGCCCTCCCCTTGCGTTTCGATCAAATCGTCCCTTATCTCCGGTGTCCCGGTCACCTCCTGACTGCGATTCAGGTTGATGCGCTCCCCTACCCGGCTCAGGTCTACGTTCCAGTGTATGACCAGAGAAAGCATCAGACCGCAGGCAAAAACCAGCATGGCATCTACAATATTGATGGCGCCCTCGAGGGGACTGACATCTTCAGGTACTCTGCGTCTACTGCTCCTCAATCCGCAGTCCACGGGCAAACACCTCCAGCAAGCTTTCCATCAAGGCCTCAAGAGAACTCAAGTATCCCTCATACCATCTTTTCCGCAGCCGGGAGACGGCATAGGCGACGCCGGCGGCTGCCAGGCCGGTCACGGTCGCGTCAAAGGCGGTGAGCAGTGATTCCGCCAGGGTCTTGGTGTCGCCCTGGCCCAGGGCGATCATACCGGGTCCCAGTGGAATCAGAGTAGCCATCAACCCCAACATGGGTCCCAACCGCGCCACCAGGTCAGTTCTGTTGGTGATCCTGGCATAATGCAGCTCCTCGGCGGCAAGCAGCTTGCGGGCCAGCGCCTGCAAGGAAGCGGCCGGTAAACTGCCGTGCCTGATTAGCTCGCCGAGAGCTGCTTTCTGTCGCCTGAACAGGCCGCTGCTCTCAATACCGCGCATGATCGCCCCGGCATCCTTACCCTGGAAGAATTCCACCATCTCCGGCACATTGACCTTCATCTTGCGCCGCTCGGTGAGGACCTCCACCAGCAGGCCGCCCAACTCTATTACCGAAACCGCCAACAACAATAGCAGAATGATAATGGCAGGCGCCAGTAAACCGGACGAAACAGTATGCATCGTATCTCTGAGCGGCGTCAACATATCAAGGGTCACATTTCAACCTCCCTCGCGTATTCCATGTACCTTCTGCTTGCTCCGAAAAGAAACAGGAAAGCAAACACCCCTGCTGTATAAATGTCCATGTCATTATGCTCCAACTGCAGCTGCGCGGGTCCAGCATCGACCGACACCTCGTACACCTGAACAGGTTCGCTGTCCGGCGGCGCTGCAGAGACCTCCGGCGTTGTTGAAGCGGCGGCTAAAGCCTCCTTCTCCGCCAGATACTGCCCGTTTTCGACCGGCTTCTCCGGCTCGTCAGGCTCTTTCGGTTCAACAGGCTCCTCCTGATTTTCGTCGGCGCTTTTTGGCTCAGCTGCGGCCATATCCGTTTCCACCGGCGCTTGCTCTTCAGGCTCCTCTACCGGCGAAATAAATTGTTCCTCCTGCGCTTCAGGCTCTTCCTCAAGCGCAACAATCTGCCCATTACCAGCCTGCTCCTGGTTTGACCCATTCACAACGCAGCTGGCCGTCAAGCCCCCTACTACCGTCTTCACGGTGATGACGGCCGTGCCCGGCCCGACAACCGTCACCAGGCCGGTGTTATCCACCGTGGCCACACTGGTATCGCTGGAACTCCAGAGCACGCTCTTGTCGACGGCATTGCTGGGGCCTACGGTCGCCGACAGCTCGTAGGTGCTGCCGATTTTGAGGTTGACTGCGTTCTGATCCAGGGTCACCCCGGTGGGCGGTCCGCCGGGCAGCTTAGCCCGCTCGGCGGCCCGGCCCGTGAAATCAGCTTTGTAGGTGAAGGTGACGACGTCGCTGTTCAGCTTGCCGGGCCCAATGGTTATGGCCTTGATAATTGTGTCCTCGTTAATTTCTATCGGTTTGTTGACGCGGTCCAAATCATCCCGCAGCGGCCACCACCGGCTGGCGCTCGCGTTAAACACGGGACTGTTCAAGGTCGGGGTGCTGCCGTCCGTTGTGTAATAAATCTTATCCATGTCATTACGCTTGGTGCTCAGTCTGATCAAGGCGCCTGCGGGCACTTCCCCTTCGTCTGTATCCGCCTTTGGATTCTCCCATTTTGGGGGAGGAGTGGTGAGTACTTCGATTCTATTGACATATTTTAAAAATAAAGGATTCGTCTGCTCGGTTACTACCCTCTGACCGAGCACCAGAAGCAATGAGTCCCTGTCGTTCATAGCGGCCGGATCGTTATTATCCTCGGCGCTGACCAGGGCGAGGATCGGCTCCACCTCTTCCGCATCCGCCGGAGAACCGGGAATACTCCCGTCAGTGGGGTGATGATCCATTAAGTATGGAAAATAATATCGCTTATCGCTTAACAGCTCCTGTACCGTAAGCGCCACTTCGAAACCGTCGTTCGATAGAAAGTTGACCAGCGCGGCATCTTCTTTGAGTCCCGCTAAATCAAACAGAGTCCGCAATTTGACCCCTTCCGCAACATACCATTTCTTGGTGGGCCAGGTATTTATCACACTATATACATGCCGGTATTGTTCCATTGCCTGAAGTTGTTCAAGGGTTAACGTTACGGGATTCGTTACCCCTTCGCCGGTAATTTCAACCGATTTCGACGGTTCAGCAAGGGCAACACCGGGCGCAGCTATGTGAAGCAAAGCGGCAAGCAGCAGTGAACCCAGGAAAGTCAGCAAAAGTTGGCAATATCTCTTTATTAAGCGGGGAGATACGGTGTGTCTTCTTTCCGCCACCGGTTTATCTCCTTTCCTTTTATCAGCCTGCATGTTACCCCCCTTTCACTACGCTGCCCTGATCAGCCGGCGTTTGCCATCCAATCACATAACGGCAGTCACAGCTTGATGCGGCGATACTCTATCAACTATTTGACGAGCTTATATTCAACGCATCTATAATAACCGTCACAGCCTCAGCCCTGGTTGCGTTGCCCTGAGGCCGGATGGTGTTATCGGGATACCCCTTCATAATTCCGCTCCCGGCCGCGGTGTTAACAGCTTCTGCGGCCCACCCGGAAATGCTGTCGCTGTCGTCAAACGAAGGATTTTCTGCTGCCGGAGCGATTTTGGCTGCTTTGACGATCATCACGGCCATCTGCTCGCGGGTAATCAGCTCGTCCGGACCAAAATTACCGCCGTCATAACCGTTTACTATCCCGCAGGCTGTGGCCGTAGCGATATATTCTTCGGCCCAGTGCCCGGCCGTGTCGGCAAAGCTTTTGCCTTTCTTATGCTCCAACCCGAACGCCTTCACCAGCACAGTGATAAATTCAGCCCTGGATATGGGGTTATCAGGCCTGAAAGTTCCGTCAGGATACCCTCCGATGGATCCCGTGGCCAGCAGCTTGTTGATGCTGTCAAAAGCCCAGTGGCCGGCAATATCTGTCAGAGCCGGTTCCTGCACGGCGACCATTACGGCAAACATGGTGAAGTGGTCCACCTGGACTGTTATGCTATTGCCGGATACTTCACCTCCGAGGTTTACCCACTGCTCCGACTCTTCGTCGTAGCAGTAGATGGCCGGAGTCTCGCCCCCGTTGATAGTATCGGGATCGAAGCTGAGCTTGATGGTTACGCTCTTGGCAAAGCTGTAGCTGCTCTTGCCGTCCACACTGAACGCATACGCACCGCCGGCCGGCTTGAAACCTGCGGGGGCGGCGGGCGGGGCGGCAACTTTCTCAATTTTCACCTCGACCGCACTGGATCCGGTCAGCACGCCGGCCGGTATTTCTATGGCGGCTTCGCTGCCAAGACTTACGGTACCGCCTTCACCGGGCGTGATTAGCCTGGTGGCGACCCCGGGCTCACCGGCCACCATTACGGCAAACTTGGTGAAGTGGTCCACCTGGATTGTTATGGTATTGCCGGATACTTCACCTCCGAGGTTCACCCACTGCTCCAATTCCTCGTCGTAGTAGTAGATGGACGGAATCTCACCCTCGCCTAGAGCGCCGGGATCGAAGTGAAGCGTGATGGTTACACTCTGAGCAAAGCTGTAGCTTTTCTCGCCGTCCACAATGAACTCGTAAACGCTGCTCAGCAGCTTGAAACCTGAAGGTACGGCAGGCGGGTTGCTTACTTTCCGAATGCCGACCTCCGCATCAGCGTTTGCCAGAGCTCCGGGCGGTATTTCAATGAGGGCTTCGCCGCTGCCGAACTCTACAGTGCCCCCTCGACTGGATGAAATTTTACTGCTCTCGGTTGGGTCTTCCTTCACCTTGTAGGTAAAGGTGACGACATTGCTGTTTCTCTTACCGGGACCAATCGTTACTGCCTTGATAGTCGTATCTTCTGTAATTTCGATCGGGTGATTAATACTGTCCACTTCACTCTCTCTTGACGACCACCACCGGCTGGCAATCCAGTTGTACATCGGGCTGTCTATGGTCGGGGGACTGCCGTCCGTGGTGTAATGGATTTTATCATCATCGTTTATCTCACTGCTCAGTTTTACCAGGGTCCCCGGGGCCACCTCGCCGCTATCCGGCTCCGCCTCCGGCTCATCCCACTTGTCCGGCGCTTCGGTCGAAACCTCAATTTTTACTACATACTTAAGAAACAATTGTAAATTTTGTTCGGTGACAGCCCGCTGCCCCAGCATCAGCAGCAAGGCGTTGATACCGTTCATATCGCCGGGAGCGACACTGCCTTCGGCACTTTCCAGAGCGAGGATAGGCTCTACCTCTTGCCTGCCTGCGGAAGAACCGGGTACCTGCCCGCCGTTTTCATCATTATCCTTTAATCCCGGGAAATAATAACGCCTGTCTTTAAGCAACTCCTGTACCGTAAGGGTCCTTGTAACGCCATCGCTGGCAGTAAATTTAATCAGGCTGGCGCTGCTTTTCATCCCCGCCTCATTGAGCAGGGTTCTCAATTTGACACCTTTTCCCACACACCATCTCTTACTGGGCCAGGTGTTGATTGCGCTGTACACCTGCTCATATTGGTCCATTGCCTGCAGCTGGGCCAGGGTATACGTCTTTTCAGCCGCCACCCCGTCCCCGGTGATTGTCAGTTTTACATCTCCGTCAGGATTGCCGCCACTGCCCGCCTTGATTGTCTGCGTCACGCAGGCGTCCTCGTACCCGGTTGCCTTAACCACAACAGTGTAATCTTTCGCTTTTGTAAATACAGTTGCGGCAATGGTAATCTTCCCGGCAGAAACCGTATATCCGCCGTCAACCAGGTCTGCGCCGTCCACGCTCACGCCGGTGATCGCCGCCCGCCAGGCCGCATCGTCCGTAAAGGTCAGCTCCACCGGCTGCCCCACTACGTTATCTGTAACATCAGCCGTCAGCAACGCAGAGTCAGGCACCTGGTAGGAAAAAGTGACGATGTCGCTGTCCGACCGGCCGGGACCGATGACAACGGCTTTGACGGTGGTGTCGCGGTTAAGGGGGCCGATTTTGTGGTTTATTTCGGCCAAATCATCAGGTCGTGACGACCACCACCGTTTGGCAATCCAGTTATACATGGGGCTGTCTATGGTCGGGTCGCTGCCGTCCAGGGTGTAGTGAACCTTATCTTCGTCGTCGAAGGGACTGTGCATTTCCACCATGGTCCCCGCGGGTACCACGCCAGGCGCCGGAGTGACCGTGGGATTGTCCCATTTGGGCACGGGATCGGTGAGTACCTCAATTTGTACTACCCATTTGGAAAACCTGGAATTGGTCTGCTGGGTTACCGCCCGCTGCCCGTACAGCAGAAGATTGGCGTCCGAACGGTTAAAGTTTTCCGCATCCAGGATATCGTCATAACTTTGCGTAGAGAAACTTCTATGGGCGATGATGGTATCTACCAATACTTTACCCGACGGGTTACCGGGGAGATGGCCGGGAAGGCCGCTGCTCATGAAATTAGGGAAACGATACTGGGGGGCGTTTAATAACTCATCCACCGTAAAGGTAACTTTAAACTTGTCTCCGGAAGTAAATCTGATCTGTGTGGCTTCCGGTTTGAGTCCCCCGGCTAAATCAAGCAGGTCGGTCAGTTTGACGCCCTGCCCCCTGTACCAGCTCTTGGTGGGCCAGGTGTTAATCGTGCTGTAGATTACATCTTGCTGTTGTAAATAAACCCCTTCTGATACTGACTCCGTACCCCGGAGCTGGTTTTGGGTAATGGTCACGGGCCCGGGGCCGTTCAGTCCGGGACCCGATATTGTAATGTCGCTCCCGGCGGCCAGGGCGTCCGCGGGCGCCGTCAGACTAACCGTACCAACAAGCATCAGCAAAACCAGGACAAGCATCAAGAGCTTATAGCGCCATTTCTTTTGCTTCATCGGTTACCTACCTCCATACCTCTGATATTTATTGGCCGGAGCTTATTACAGCTATCCGACAGCCTTTAATAAAGGAAATCCTGCGCCAGCACCGCGATCGTTGCTATAACAAAGAAACCCATTACCACATAGTCTGCGACTCTGTACTGTAAAAGGCGCAGGTAAGTCCGCCGCCGGTATACTCTAAACGCCCTCGCTTCCATAGTGATAGCCAGCTGGTAGGCCTTGAGCATCACGCTGGAGAGCAGGGGAGCAAAGAGATGCGTGTAAAATTTTATCTTGTGCCTCCATGGTATTCTTTGCAGGTCAACCCCCCGGAGCTGCATCGCCACGAGAGTGTCTTTGATTTCTTCTATAAAAACAGGCAGGAAGCGAAGCGCCACCAGGACCATAAAAGCTATTTCGTAAGGGATTTTTAACTGCACCAGGGCAAGGACATAGTCTTTGGAGTTGCTGGTCAGGATGATCATGGCCGAACTGAAAAAAGTAAGCAGCCTGAATAAAATAGAAAGAGAGGAATGAATACCGTTGGTCGTAAGGATATTAACGCCCTGAAAAGAAAGCATCACTTCACCGCCTGCTGTAAAAACGCTTTGAATTATCAGCATCAATAGGAGCAAAGGCAGCAATTTTTTAAACCGCATAACCATACGGAAAAAATTGATACGCATCAGTAATAAAACGACCAGCGTAAAAACGAACAATAAAAGCAACGGCCGGGGTTCATTAAGAAAAACAGCCAGCGTTGAAAGACAAATAATAATCACTATTTTGGTCCTGGGGTCAAGGCCGGTCATGCTGTATATCCCCTATTCTTCGATGAACTGTCCGTCCCGGAGCCCGATTAACCGGGTGGCGTACCTGTTTATAAATTTTTGATCATGGCTGATGAGCACGACTCCCCTGCCGGCGCCGAGCACCTTATCCAGGTAATCACCCAGTACTTTTTTGCGATAGGGATCCAGGCCCGTTGTCGGTTCATCAAGCAACAGTAACCCGGGCTCCAGCGCAAAGACGGCTGCGAGAGCCAGACGTCTTTTTTCCCCGGCGCTGAGGCTAAGGGGATAAGCTTGCGCGTGCCGGGTCAATTCAAAGTAGTCCATCACCTCTCTGACTTTTTGCGCCGCCTGGTCCGGCGGCAAACCCAGATTACGCACACCGAAGTCAATCTCTTCCTCCACTGTCTCACAGAACAACTGTTTATCAGGGTTTTGAAAAACATACCCGATTTGGCGGCCGATTTGGGCCAGAGTCAGGGAGGTCAATAACTGTCCGTTTAATTTGATCCGTCCTTTTGTCGGAGTCAATATCCCTGTAAGTAGTTTTGAAAAGGTCGTTTTACCGCTGCCGTTCGCTCCGGTAATCGCGGTAACACCTTTATTAAAGATGCTTAAATTGATCTCTCGTAAAACGGGCCTGCTTTGGCCAGGATAACAAAAAGAAACATTTTCCAACTCTATATAAGCCATTAGACCAGCCTCGGCTATGCTGAAAATACATACGGACTAGGCAACGCAATCAGCCTGGTTTCTAAGCTTTACAGGCAAATTAGCACCGGAGCATAGATTCCCATTCACCCACTACAGTTACAGCCCTATCATCCTCGATCAGGCGCCCGTCTTCCAACACCAGCACACGGTCCGCGATGGAGACTGTTTCCGGATCATGCTCAACAATTAAGATTGTTTTACCACGCCGGCGCAAGTCAGCCAGGATGCCGTTGATTCTCTTTTTGCCTGCCGGGTCCAGTTGAGCCATTACTTCGTCAAGCACAAGAATGGCGGGATCCAGCGCTAAAACCGCTCCCATGGCGACCAGGTGTTTCTGCCCCCCGGACAAGTGGCTTGGGTTTGCTTTCCTTAAGGCGCTTATGCCTAAAGTATCCAGTACTTGACTTACCCGCATGCCTACCTCTTCCGCCGGCAGGCACAGGTTTTCCGGAGCAAAAGCGATTTCATCCTCCACAGTTGGTGCGAATAGCTGCGTGTCGGGCTCCTGAAAAACCAGACCCACCTCAAGCGCCAGTTGCGCAACTCTGTATTCTCTGGTATCCTTTCCGTTTACCAGTACCTGCCCGGTCAGCTCGCCTCCCAGATAATGGGGGATAATACCACCAAGACACAGACACAGGGTACTCTTGCCGCAGCCGCTCAATCCAATCAAGGCCACGATCTCCCCCGGAGCGACTTTAAAACTGATGTTTTTCAGTATTTGCCCTCCTGCCGCTTGATATCTGTAACTGAGCCGGTCGACCACGATGGCGTCCACATCAGTTTGCCTCCAATGAACTTATGTACTTTACAGGATAGCCACATGGTTCATACGTCTTTACCATCCCCATGACAACCTTTTCCCCACGTTCTATGTTTATTAACTACTTGTATTACTTTATAAGCAATAATACCACCCAGCCCCCCTGATAAGGCCGATACGGCCAGAGCAAGCGTCAGCGGCACAAAAGGCAGCCGGAAATATATTATGTTTACCATAGACGAGCCTGAGACATTGGCTACCAAACCTGCCAGGAAGGCGCAGGGCAGGCAGCATACCCTGTGTTTAATCAAATACAGGATCAGGTCGACGGCAAGGCCGGGCAAAGTGTAACTAAGCAAGGTCATGGCTCCATGTGAACCGAAAACCCCCGTTCCGAACACCAGCAACGCCTGCACAACCCCTATCAAAGCGGCCGCGCCGGGTTTGCCCACTATGCCCGCCCCCAGGACAATCCACAACATGTAAAAGCCGCCCGCCACAACCCCGCCGGGAATCAACAGCGGCCCGGTGATGATATGGCTAAGAGGTACAATAAGGGGTTTGCTGGCGATACCCAGCGCGGATATCATGGCAATGATTATTAAGTCGAATACCGAAAATTTATCAAGCATTTTCTGCAATATTTGCAAAACCTATCATGCGCCTCCGTCAGCAGGGATGAACACGAAAGCCGGCCTGCCCCCCTGGAGATGCTCCGCCTGGTATGGCCTTTCCTGATTGGCCGTACTTTGCCCGGGACCTACACCATCGGGGCATTTCCAATAACACCCGGATTAAAAGATTACGCTCCTTTGGGAAACACCCCGCCAGGGGATCCTGCCTTTAAGTTACTCAAAAGCTTTCTTTAAGATACCTGCTGCCGGGGAAGATAAACCATTCCTCCCCCGGTATTCTTCACCGTCCCAATTACCCAAGGACTGCCGGATTAGAATTGATATCATTATAGCTATGAGTTTGTTGTTAGCATTCCGCTTATCAGCGCAAGCGGATCTTTGAGCCAAAAAACAATAAAGATTATGATAAATAGAACTATTACCCGAAAAACAACCACATCTTTTAATCACTGCTCTTTGGGTACACCCGACCCGACTATTTCATAACCACCAGTCCCGGTGAATTCAATTTGGTTAGTCAAATCATCAGTGAATGACACTTGGCTGTCCGAACCGACAATGACGCCCCCGGTACCCGACGGCTGCTCATACCGCGCTGCGGTCCCATCACAAACAATGCTGTAGATAATTCGGACAAATGTTGCATTGGCCCAAGTTTTCATTTCCTGCCGGCGCCGCTTAAAGCATGGGGATCCGGCTCAAATAAGAAAAATACCGGACAGCCTGCGAAAAACAAGCTGTCCGGCGTCAAGGCCATCCCAGTTCTCCTTTTCGCAATGGAAGGCGCAATAGTTTTCCAGCGCACCCAAACGACCGTCAGCCCTAGCTGTGACGCTTTAGGCAAAGCCAGCTCGGAGATTCATTTCAGAGATTTATTTCAGAGATTTATTTCAGAGATTTATTTCAGAGATTTATTTCAGATCGTACTTGCATTGCCAGGTTTTAATTCTCTGTCGCCGCGTCGGCGACCGGTTTACGTTACTTACCGAGATCCTCTACTTTTTTGCCGGAGTCAGGGGTGAATAGCGCCTGACCGTATTGATCTTTGCCAAATTCACCGATGGTCTTCTGGGTATCGGGGTCGACCATGAAATCAACAAATGCTTTTGCTCCATCCTTGTTGACAGTACTGAATTTTTCCGGGTTAACCTGCATCACATGGTAGATGTTCAGGAGCGACGCATCCCCTTCCGACAGGATTTCAAGGTTGATATTTTTCTTTTGGGCCAGGTATGTCGCCCGGTCGGTCAGAGTGTAGGCCTGCTTTTCATTGGCGATGTTTAAGGTCTGCCCCATCCCGGCGCCGCTCTGCTGGTACCAGTTGCCCTCCGGAGTGATTTTGACTTCCGCCCAGATTGCTTTTTCTTTACTGTGGGTGCCTGAATTGTCTCCTCTCGAAACGAAAACAGCCTTATTCTCCGCTATTTTTTTAAAGGCGTCGCCTGCTTTAGTCCCTTTGATACCGGCAGGGTCCCCAGCGGGGCCGATGATGATGAAGTCGTTATGCATCACGAGCTGGTAGTTTACAACTGCGCCACTGTCCACAATCTTTTTCTCGGCCGCGGGAGAGTGCACCAGGAGGACGTCGGCCTCTCCCTTTTCACCCATGGTGATAGCGGCGCCGCTGCCTACAGAGACAGTTTTAACGTTATATCCGGTCTTCTGTTCAAAAATCGGGATCAGCGCGTCTAAGAGCCCGCTGTCCTGGGTGCTGGTGGTGGTGGCGAGGATCACATCTTTCACTTGCGGTTTGCCGCACCCTGCGAAAACGACCAAAAGCATTGTTACCATGAGGATCATAAGGGGCGCTAAAAAGTTCTTTTTACTCAAAGTTAGTCCTCCTCCAAATATTTTACTTGAAATAACGTACTGAGTTGTCTTTATAAATGTAGGTGCGAATTCATTCGCACAAATGCAACATTGACTGCCATAAGTGCGGCGCTGGCGCGCCGTGTGCGATTGAAATCGCACCTCGCTGAGCTTTTATTCTCGCTGATACCAAAAAACGAAACTGCGAACTACATTTTCATATTAGTGTTTAATTTATTTATTGACCCAATAGGAATGCAGTATATACCTACGCCATACGACCTATGACTTACGACCTACTTGGGCAGGTTTTTCCCCTCGGTGGAATTGGGGAAAAACAATGGCTCACCGTATTTATCCTTGCCGAAATCCCTGATGATCGTCTGTCCCTCGATTGATGTGCAAAAATCAATAAACTGCTGGGCCAACTCGTCTTTAACTTCCGGGAACTTCTGGGCGTTGACGGGGATCAGGGAAATGTAGTTAAGCAGGGCCTCGTCTTTTTCCACCAGCACTTTCAATTTGACCTGGTCTTTCACGGTCAGGTATGTAGCCCGATCGATAATAGTATAAGCGTTCTGCTCATCGGTATACTTTAAGGTCTTGACGTTGCCTTCCGAACCTTTTTCATATACGTGGTACCAGTCGCCCGCCGGCTTCAGCCCGGCAGCCTTCCACTGGGCCTTTTCCGCAACATCCGTACCGGAGTTGTCCCCGCGACTAATAAAAAGGGATTTTGTATCCATAATTTTCTTCAGCGCCTCAGCCGGTGTTTTTAGTCCCTTGATTTGAGCCGGATCCGATTCCGGCCCGACAATTACAAAATCGTTGTACATCAGGTCAATGCGCTTGGTCCCGTATCCGTCGGCAACAAACTTTTCCTCCAGATCCTTGGCATGCACCATTACGACATCAAAATTGCCGCTTTTCGCCATTTCCAGGGCAGCGCCCGTACCGGCGCCCACATGTCTGACCCGTATCCCGGTCTTTTTCTCAAAACTCTCTTCCAGCGCCGCCACAATCCCGGCGTCAATCGGACCAATGGTGGAGGCCAGCAGGATTTGGCCGGCGACAGCCGGCGCTGGCGGCGCAGTCGCTTGCTGTTTAGCGCAGCCGGATAGTACAAACAAGAGAACCGTAAGAATAACAATAGCCAGGGAAACCATTTTAACTTTGTCCTGCAACGTAATTCCCTCCATAATTTGTTTGCCAATCGTCACTACAACCGGATTTACCACCTCCAAAAATAAAAATGCCGGACAGCTTGCGAAAAATAAAGCCGGCCCGGCGTCAGCGCCATTGCAGTCTCCTTTTCGCATTGGAAGGCACGACGGTTTCCCGTCACACCCTAACGGCCGGCAGTCATAGCTATAATGCCTTAGGCAAATCCGGCTCGGAGATTTTAAGTTTTAAAGTACTATATTTTAAACTATGTTTTAGGCTTTTTATGTTTTCTTGGCATTAACAGCCTTTTCCACATAATTTCTACTAAAAACCCCAAAGTCCTGCTAAATTTTTAAAATAGCTGCAAGCAATAAAATAATAGTACTCTTCAAATAATTATAGGTTATATTGAAAATAAAGGTGAAATATACCCCACGACTTGATAAAACATTGCAATAATTGACATTAAAATGCTACACATCAAATAAATGATATACGTTAAAACATTAAACATAAAATAAATACACTAAACATGAAATTCAGTTATCAGTAGAAACCCTGATCCAAGCCTATTTTGATAGCTGAGCAAGCTCATTTGAACCTTCCTTTTTACTGTGACAACTGCTTCAGGAACATCGTCCGATACAAAAGCGCCAAGATGGCCTTTATACCGCGGACACCATATACACTTTCAAGATTGAAGCGGGTTCATTTTCTATTCTTTTTTCACTTCCATTCTGTGACTGTAAACTGTGACTACTTGAATTGCCCCGTCTTTTTCAATATAGCGTACCCAATAGGTAACATTTCCAATTCGCTGATTGGCTAAGAAACTTGAATCTTCGGGATTAAAAAACCGTTCGCCGGATTCCTGCGCATGTTTTATGACTTTTTCAATGTCTTCCAGAAGAATATACCGTTCGTCCATAATGCGCCATACTTCGCTAGGAATGATTAAATCCTCCATTTTGGTTAATTCCGCCTCCGACTCTTCATTCCATAATTCTCTTAGCAATTTCTTTTTAAGCTGCGCTCTGTTTGCATGTCTTTGTGAAAGATTCGGCATTTTTTTATGCGCTATCTCATCCAAATTCTCCCCAAAAATCAGGTCCAGAATATGATAGGTGCTTTTACCGCCCTCCACAAACAAATCCTTGCATATAGCGCAGTAAACCAAAAAATCTTCATTACTTTCGTTTATTCGGTCTATCACAAAGTCATTTGTCTGTTCACGGTTCGCAAAATAGACAAGTCCGCCGTATCCGCAGCATTTTGTTTTTTCTTTTGCATATTTCAGTTCCTTTATTTCATAACCAAGCTTTACCGCGATATTTCTCAGACTTTCGTGAATATTTTTATTATGCCTTGTAGAGCAGGCATCATGGACATTCAAAATATGGTTCTTCCCATTTTGGGCGGTTTCCGGAAGTCCATAACGTTCAAAGATTTCCCACAAAGATATAAAAGGTATCTCCGGAAGATATTTTTCAAAGATGCCGCAGCAGCTTGAGCACGCCAGAATAAAAGTAGGTTTGCCCATTTCAGCCCATGCGTCTCTTAATCTTTCAATACTATTCTTCATCAAATCCTGTCTACCCGCCCAGTCGGCGGGGGCGCCGCAGCAGCCAAGCATTATTCCAACGCCTTCTTTTATCCTGGATAAAAGGTACTTATAAGCTTTTTCGACATACTCCGGATAGGACGCTGAAAGCTGGCATCCGGGATAAAACAGATAGTCTGCCTGTTCTGTACCTGATTCATCCCCTTTAAAAAGAGATTGCGCGTATTTTGGCGATGGAGACTTAACCAGGAAAAAGTGGCTGCTGTTGCTGAACTCCATATCCTGCAGCGCAAAATCATGTGCAGAAGGAGGCATTTTGCCCTTTTCTACCATACTTTCCCTGGTCTCCTGTATTATATCCTTCATGTTGATGCCCACATGACATTGTTCACCGCACAAACCGCACATTGTACAAGAATTTATCATCTTATTTGCGTACCGTGTACCCAGGATTACATTTTCGTTATGATTAATTTGCCTTGTATAATTTTTCGGACCAATATTGAACTTCTTCATATGACTGCACGAATCAATGCATTTTGTGCACCTGCATTTAAAGCATCGTCCGGCTTCATTTACAGCCTCATCTTCGCTGTATACGTCAGTGGTCCTTACAACCGGCGCTGCAGGTTCAATATCATCCACTTCATATTTAAGAGGTGTTTCAAATGCCCCCTCCCTTTCCCTTGCAGCCGTCATGGAAAGTCTCTTAACGTATCTTTCTACGGAAGCTGCAGCTCTTCTGCCTGAACTTACCGATAAAATAGTAGAGCCATTTTTATATAACAGTCTTCCCCCCGCAAATAGGGATGAATACTGTACTTGAAAAGTCTCAGGATTAATTTGCAGATTCTCATTCCATTCGCCCGTGCCAAGGAAAACCGCATTGTTCTCGTTAATAATCTCTTTTAATTCTTTTTGGCTGATACGTCTGTTAAAAATTACCTCAATATCTAACTTGCTGAATATTTGAAGCTCTTCTTCTATAATAGCCTTTTCAAGGTTTGCACCTTCGTAATCCCATAATCTACCGCCTAGTTTATCCGACTTTTCATAAATTGTGACCTTAAAACCTTTTCTGTCAAGTTCCAATGCGGCCGAAATCCCGCTTAAACCTCCTCCAATCACAGCAACCTTGCCAGCATTCTTAGGAATGGGCAGTGCTTTTTTAGGGGGTGTGTACCCATGCTTTACTGCTGCCTTCTCAAGCTCCGATATCCTTATCGCTCCACCGGCAGCCTCTCTCACACATGCACTTTCACAAGGATGGTCGCAAATCATGCCAAGCACTCTTGTAAAAGGCATTCGTTTCTCCAATATTTTATAAGCTTTATTAAAATTGCCTTTTCCCATCTCCGCCACAAATGCTGCCACATCCATGTGAATAGGGCACCATGCCGTACAAGCTGCAGGTTCATCATAAATACACCTGTCACCCGTTTTCAGCAGCTTTTCATTGTCCATTGAGAATACCTCCATTATAATAAACGGATAAATCAATAACATCAAAACCCAAATTTTATTGGTTTACCCGTTTACAATTCGCTACGCTCCATACTTCTCAGGTGAAGCTTTTTATGAAATCTAGAAATTGCAAGGCTTTGAAGCGAACTTTCCTGGATTATTAAAATATGGAATTGGAGTTTTTCCATATACTCCAATTCCATATTTATTAGTTTAGTTTACTAACATGTAATATATCAACTAACTTTAAAGGTTTTTCAAGCCCTCCAGAACCTTTTCCGGATATGCCGGCAGCTTAGTTATACGTACTCCGGTGGCATTGTAAATTGCATTGACAATCGCTGCATGCGGAGCTGAGAGAGGCATTTCTCCAGCGCCTGCCGCACCATAATAGCTAAGTGGTCTTGGAGTCTCCTGGTGAATAAGAACTATATTGTCAGGAACATCCTTAATTTCCGGGATCCCACAGCCTATAAGGGTCGTATGCTTTTTCAAATCTTCAAAGTCTTCGCTAAGCGCAAGACCTATTCCCTGTGCCAGACCACCATAAAGCTGACCTTCAAGTACCAATTTATTAATTATCGTACCGCAGTCCGATACCATAGTTAGTTTATCAACTTTAGTTTTGCCTGTTGTAGTATCAACCTCAACTTCTGCTAAAAGTACACCATACATGTAGATTGGGAATGGATTTCCTTGCCCTGTAGCTACATCACATGCAGTACATGGTGCAGTCCATTTTCCAGCATATTTTACCGGCAGTTTTTTATTAATCATTTCATTGTATGTTCTGAAAGTACCATCCGGTTTTCTCAGAGCATCCAAGAGATTTCTACATGCAACTGTTGTAGCATTACCTGTAAAAACGTTTGAACGGCTTCCACCTGCAGCTCCGCTGTCCGGTGTATATCTCATATCATTCATAACCAGTTTTATTTGTTCAAGCTTTATTCCCAATGGCCTTAATGTTTCATATGCAAAGCTCAGTGTTCCCATATCTGCGCCCTGGCCATGGTCTTCCCATGAATTTCCTACTGTAACTCCCTCTGGTGTTATCTCTGCCCATGCTTCCGAGGAATCTGCACCGTCAAGTCCGCAGCCATACTCAAGCAGTGATACGCCTACGCCATATTTGATATCTCCACTTCGTGCATTCTTGGCTG
Source organism: Pelotomaculum sp. FP (assembly GCF_004369245.1). Classification (NCBI taxonomy): domain Bacteria; kingdom Bacillati; phylum Bacillota; class Clostridia; order Eubacteriales; family Desulfotomaculaceae; genus Pelotomaculum; species Pelotomaculum sp. FP. Next base: position 32,596 of record NZ_QFGB01000018.1, read on the forward strand.
CAGCATTTTTCTTAGCCTCCTGGTAAAGAGGTCTTATTTTATCAATTGCCTGTGGGAAAGCAATTACATCAGGTTTACAACCAGTTGGTGTGGTATCGCCTTCTCTATATACATTTATATATCTTAACTCTAATGGATCCATTCCAATTTTTTCTGCCAGTTCATCCATCAATACTTCTGATGAGAACAAGCTTTGCGGTGAACCATAACCTCTGAAAGCCGAGCCCCATGCATGGTTTGTAGCAACTGTTCTACCTTCGCCTCTGATATTTGGGATATTGTAACCGGCGCCAATGAACTGGTGGCCTCTCATTGTAAGAAGATCACCAAATTCCATGTATGGACCATGGTCTACCGTCCAGTCTGATTCCATAGCAACAAGTTTTCCATCCTTATTAGCTCCCAGCTTGAGATTGATAAAGAATGGTGATCTTTTTCCTGTATAAGTTATCTGCTGGAACATGTTGAATTCGAGGTATACAGGTCTCTTTGTAACAAGTGCAGCAACACCAAGCAGACCTTCCATTGTCGGACTGAATTTATATCCAAAAGTTCCTCCTGCATTATTCTGTACAATAAATAATTTTTCTAAAGGAATTCCAATACCTTCTGCAACCATCAAAGCATGACAATGGATAGCTACACTCTTTGAATGAACCATTAAATTTCCTTTTTCATCAAGGTATGCAAACCCCACATCCGGCTCAAGAGGAAGGTGCGGCTGTCTTCCAACATAAAAATCATCCTCAACCACATGTGGCAGGCTTTTCATTAAAGGTGCGGTGTCGTTACCTTTAGCTATCTGGGTTTCGAAATATACATTTGGAGTACCGGGATGTATTTCAATTGCATCTGCAGCCATAGCTGCAGGCGCGCTCAGATATGCCGGCAGTTCTTCCAATTCAACCTTAACTTTTGCTGCTGCCCGTTCTGCCTGGTAAGGAGTATCTGCAAGGACCATAGCAACGGCGTCCCCAAACTGGAATACCTTCTTATCATTAAGAATTGGTCTTTCTTTACCGTCCCCTTTGTTCTGTGGAAACGCCAGACCATTGATTCTGTTTGTTCCAGGAACGTCCTTATAGGTTAAAACCTTGAATACTCCCGGCATTTTCTCAGCTTCTGAAGTATCTATGGAAAGAATATTTGCATGAGACACTGTCGCTTGTACAAGCTTGATATGCAGAGTATTTTTAGGAAGTTCTTTTATTTCCAAATCTGCTCCAAAATCCCAGGTTCCTGTAACTTTTGCAGCAGCGGATGGACGGATTACTTTTGACCCAAGTATACTGTCGCCGTCCTTCAGTTTAAACCACAAATTTTCTTTTTGAATTTCACCTCTCATTAGCCTGGCAGCATCCATAACTGCATCCACTAATGGTTTGTATCCTGTACATCTGCAGAGGTTTCTGTTTTTCTGGAACCAATCTCTTACATCTTCTCTAGTAGGATTTGGGTTTTGATCCAACAAAGCTTTAGCAGAAACAATAAATCCTGGAGTACAGAAACCGCACTGTGCTGATCCGTGAACCATCCAAGCAAGCTGAAGCGGGTGCAGGTTATCTTTTGTGCCTACGCCTTCGATTGTAATAATCTGAGCATTATCCGGTATTCTTTCCATTGTATAGAGACAAGACCTCACAGGCATACCGTCCCATATAACCGTACATGCACCGCATTCTCCTTCCCCACCACAGCCAACCTTGGTTCCTGTGAGCAAGAGTTGATTTCTTAATACACTTGCGAGGGATTCTTCATGATCCACCGTGAGATGTTTTTTAACTCCATTTATTAATAAGGTTTTTTTAATCATGTGATTTTCTCCTTTTTTATTCTTTACTATTTAGAAACTACCTACCTGAACCTAATCTATACTTGTACTGCAGCATTGTCCGTAGCTGCATCTTAATACTCTTATAATATCTTTCCTATTCAGCCATTTATTAATTTTACGCCTCTTCAAACAGATCTATAAATTTTGATGCAATTGCCCTTTTCTTGTTTATATTGGAGATGGTACCATCTACATACTCTATTGCTCTTGTAGGACAGTATTTTGCGCATGCGGGATTACAGTCGCACAGATTGCACTTCATTATTTTCTTTTGACTGAAGCTGTAGTGAATATTTCCCATAGGGCAAGCGCTAATACACATTTTGCATCCAATACACTTATTCGGATCTACTACAACCGCGTCGTTTTCATCTCTCGAAATAGCCCTATTGGGACACACCTTCATACACGCAGCATCTTCACACTGCATACACATTACAGGTACTGAAGCTCTCACTTCTTCAAAAGTAATCACATTTACAGCAGAATTTGAGCAAACCGCCTCACAGGTTTTGCAGTTATTACATTTCTTGGGAGAAATCAGTAAAATTTTGCTCATGATACCCTGGTTACCGCACTTGCGATACCAGTTGCACCTCCTTAAATTCAATTAGTTAATTTTGTTGTTGGCCTTTAGAACTGCTTTCAACGACTTGACCTTACATGATAAGCAGACAGTATCCTCTCGCCGGCTATAACGGCGTTGTCGTTGAGCTTTTTGTCTTCCTCGTAAAATCGCCCCACCCGCCTCGAACGTGGCGGTTTAAGATATGGTATATGCCGACCCAATCGATCTGGTTCTTTTCAATCAACGAACTAATGCCGCGTGTCATAACGACTTGCCCAAGATTAAACATTACTTCACCTCCTTTATAAGCTTGCAGACGCATATTCACTCACCCTCTCCCTTGTCCTCGTTGCGATTATTGATTTTGGATAATGTTTCAAGGTATTTCAATGTTTGTAGTTAACCGGCCCTCCCCTCCTAATCGGGTGTGAAGTTAGATTACTCATAATCTCCCACACCGGTATTATCCCCTAAATAAAAACGCCGGATTGGCCAAGGGCACACTCCGGCATTATGTTAATATTGCTGAAACCCTAAAGGGTATAGTCCAGCAATTACATGCTTTGCAGCCAATCCCCTTTCCGCCATGGGAGGTTTACCCGTTTCCAGATAAGCCCTATGGACCTGGCGCCATAGTTTTAACCGTAGGTCGCCAGGTTCGGAGATACTTATTAAATTTTTTCTTAAACATATCTAAGGCAATTTACGTGCCAATTATTTTTTAATATCACCTTAAACTTCATATAATTGTGTTATGCAGACAGAAGTCATGACCACTGGTGAAAAATATTTGAGCAAAATTCGTGCCAACAAAAAAACCCCGTAAAAGCACGGGATATTCTGAATATAATTAATGTATTTTAAGAATAGTTCCGTTATAGAACAGAAATTATCGTAATTATGTGTTACAAATAGGAACACTACTCTGTTTCAGAGTATTTAATTCCGTAACTCCGGGCACAAAGAAATTATCATAATAATTTGTTTCAAACAGGAACACTGCTCTGTTTCGGAATATTTTTGTATAGTTTTGGAAATACGCAATTACTCTTCTTTTTTCATACATTTCGCGAAATTGGTCTTTATATAATCTATTGTCTGGTTTTCCATTACCCATATTAATTTCCTCAAATGGAAGTGTATTTAAAAAAATAAGTATTTTCGAATACCTCCGTACTTTACGGGGGGGTTTTTCGTTGGCGCAAATTTTGCTTATTCTATAGTTGTTAAAATCGTTTACAGCCACAGAATGGAAATAGTAAAGGAGTAGAGCAATGAAAGAGGAAAATGAACATAACATGCCGTGGATATGTGGTAAATGCGAGAAAAAATTGGTACTTCGAAAGGTAAAGGTATCCTACCTGGGAGGAAATTTTGAAGTGGATCTGATGAAGTGCCCTCAGTGTAATAATGTATTTATCGGAGAGGATCTGGCCCTGGGTAAGATGTTGGAGGTCGAAAAAGGACTGGAGGATAAATAATGTGAGGAGGGACAGAGCATGGATGATACGGCTTTTAAAATGTTTAAGCTATTCAATGGAGGTTATTGCTGTACTCAAATTATGTTGAAAATGGCACTGGATGAAGAAGAAAAGGAGAATGAAGATTTATTAAGAGCTTTAAATGGTTTCTGCATAGGTATTGGCAGTACTCCGAAGATATGCGGCGTGCTGACAGGGGGAATTGCGATCCTGGGCCTTTATGCAGGAAAAGGGAATAGCATTGAATATCCAAAACAAGGGTACTCCAGAATGGTTGATGAATTTACAGAATGGTTTGAATCAGAGTTTGGAAGCACGGAATGCAGTGATCTTATAGGTGTAATCAGCGTAACAGATTGGAATACCAATCAAGAATATGTATTAAAATGTGGTAATATACTGATAAAAAGTTATGAAAAGGTACAAGAAATACTTGGGAATCATGGTTTTGAATTCGGAAGCAGGGAATAAACGATTTATTCTTTTGGATTCAGGTATTTTCAGGGCAGATGGAAATTGGAAATTAGCCTGTAAAACAAAGAGGAAGGTTCTACTGGGTAAGCTCAGTTGGACCTTCCTCTTTCTAGACACTCCTCTATGATTACGGTTTCAATTTGTCACTACACCTTGGGCGGGCAAAACCTTCTTAAACAACTCTTCCAGATATCCAATAGTTTCAAAAACCTCAGTACTTAATATTTCACCAAAGCCGGTGGACCTGGGCTGAATGCCCAAGAGAAAAACGTCTGCGCCGGTTTCAGCCTGCAGGAAGCGCATAAATACATCCAAACCCAGCTGGTGCGAGCTTAAACTCTTACCCTTTATATCTTCAATCTCAATAATTGCCGCCGTCCCCGGTACCGCCCTCAGTTCAGCCGCGTCAATCAACACAATCGTATCGGGATGCCGGCCGGTAATCCGGCCCAGGTAGCTTTCGGGGACCTCGCCGGCGTCCAGGAGGTCCGCTTCCACTTTTCCTCCCAGCCGTTCAATCAATTCCGGGCCGGCAGCATCGTCACTGCGCAGGGTGTTGCCGATGCCCACCAGAAACACCCGCCCTTTGAGCCGCTCACTCAAGGTTTTCAGCATGCCCTGTTTCCCCCTCCTGGTAGAAATAGGGCTCCACTTTTTTATCCACCAGGCCTAAAGCCAGGGCGACGCCGTAAATGATCGCCTCCGGCCGGGGCGGGCAGCCGGGAATAAAGTAGTCCACCGGGAAGACCTTGTCCACGCCCCCGACCACGTTATAGCTGTCAAACCAGATGCCGCCGCCGATGGCGCACGAGCCGCAGGCAATCACCAGCTTGGGGTCCGGCACGGCTTCGTACAACCGCCTGAGGCGCGGCTCCACCTGCCGGGTGACCGGACCGGAAACCAGCAGGATATCGGCGTGGCGCGGCGAGGCGACCAGCTTCAAGCCAAACCGCTCAGCGTCATAGTACGGGGTAAAGACGTTGATTTCCTCAATATCACAGCCATTGCAGGCGCCTGCGTTGGCATGATAGACCCAGAGGGACTTTTTGAAGGATTTGGCAAACAAAGATTGAATACGTTCAAGCATTGTTTTAACCTCCTACCGCGATGTACATAATGGACTGCACCGCCGGTGCAATTAACTGGTTGACCAGATTCGGGGACAAACCGATGAGTACACTCAAAGCCGCCAGCGCCGCCATCATCCCCAGCATCGACCAGGGCAGTGCAACTGCCGGTTGATTTTGGGTGTTCTCGCAAGCTGCAGCCGGTTCCTCATGCTCATCCTCACGCTCCAGGAATACCTTGTAGGCAGCACGAACCAGGCAGGTGAGCGTAAGCAAGCTGGTGAAAACCGCCACGCCGGTAGCCCACCACATACCAGACTGGGCGGCGGCTAAAAAGATGGTAAACTTGCTCCAAAAGCCGTTCAACGGGGGCATGCCGCCGATGCCCAGAGCTCCAATAAAGAAACAGATTGCCGTTAAGGCGCTCTTGCCCTTTTGCCCCTTAAGCTCGGATATCAGAGTCGTCCCGGAGGTATAGACCAGCGCCCCGACACAGAGAAAGAGCATCGATTTTAATAGGGCATGGTTTAAAAAATGGTATAAGGCCCCGAAATACCCAAGTGACGATCCCAACCCCAGGCCCATCATCACGTAACCAATCTGGCTCACGCTGCTGAAGGCCAGCATCCGTTTCAAATCGTCCTGGGCAAAAGCGAACACAATCCCGGACAGCATGGTCACCATGCCCAGCGCCACCACCAGGAGCCCAATGCCGCTGTATTCCGGGTAAAAGATGGTCAGGACCCTGGCCAGGGCATAGGCCGCCACCTTGATGCCGACCGACAAAAACGCGGCAAAAGCGCTGGGCGCCTGGGAGTAGGCATCGGGAAGCCAGGAGTGAAACGGAACCAGGCCTGCCTTGGTGCCGAAGCCCACCACGAGAAAAGCCAACGCCAGGAGGGTCAGTTCTCTGGGAAATTTATCCACCACCGGGGCCAGGGCCGTAATGAGCATAGCCTGATGCCCCCCCAGGTACGGGGAAGCCGCGGCGTAAATCAAAACGCAGCCAAGCAAGGCAAAGGTGATGCCTACGGTGCAGAGCAGCAGGTATTTAAACCCAGCCTCTAAAGACTCGCGCTTCCAGTAAAAGGTCACCAGCAAGGCTGAAGCCAGCGTAGTGGCTTCCACCACCACGTACAGCATGATCAGGTTGTTCGTCAGCGACGCCCAGAGCATGGTGCACATAAACAGGGCGTCCAGGCTGAAGTAGAGCGGCAAACGCCCCACCGCGGTTTTTCCGGCGGCAACAGCGCCCCGCAAGGCCCGGTAGCTAAAGACAGTGGCGGCAAGCCCCACGATGCTGATCACCAGGACCACCAGGGCACTAAGCCCGTCCGCATAGAGCTGCCCGCTCCAGGCCGTCAATTTTTCCCCCTGGACAACCTGCCACACCAGAACCAGGACCAGTCCCAGGGTGATGGCGGCGCCCACAATGGCAGCCAGGCCGGCTGACTGCGGCCTTTTGCGCCCCATTAGAGCCTCCAAACCTGCGGCCAGAGCTGGTATTATAATGATAAGCCAGAGCAAAATCGAATTGCTCTCCATATTCTAACCTCCTAGCCCCATAGTTTTGCCATTTCACGAATATCCGACGAGCCCACCTGTTCATACATCCCTTTAATAATTATCAGGAGGATCCAGACAGACAGCACGACGTCGGTAACCACCCCGATCATGGCTGTTTCCGGCAACCCCGGGGCGAGGCTGACCAGGCTTAAGTGGACGGCGTTTTCAATCAGGCAGACCCCCATTACCGCCTTCAAGGTATCACGACGGGACAGCAGGGCGTAAAGACCGAAGGCCAAAATGGTAAAAGCAACGCTCAGGTTGGTTCCGTAGGGTTCCCCCGCCAGCTGCGGTACCGGCGCCAGCCAGGTCATGTGGCCGTCAACCAACCAGTAGAATCCCGCCAGTACAGCCACCCCGATCACCAGAGATATGCCAAAACCCAGCGCGTTAGGTGTTTCCATTGGCGCCATGCGTTTCAGGTAATGCCATAAAAGCAGTGGAATAATGCCGGCCTTACTGATCAGAACGGTGACGCTCCATAAATAAAGGGCATGGTTCGGCAAGAGCGTAGCGTAAGCAACAAGTATCGCCACCAAGAGCAGTCCCTGGACAAAGTAAGCCAAAGCCGCATATTTTAAGTGCCTTACTTCTACCACCAACAGTGAGGTTACCACGAGGGCCAGGCTTAAGCCCACGATTACAGAGTAATGTTCAGACATGCTCTGTTCCCTCCATTCCCAACAGGGATTTGGCCAGCCTGGTTTTCCGGCATTCAGGGCACCAGAACAGCCACTCCTGCGCCTGTTGACCAAACTCATCGCCGGTTAATTTTTCCACCGTTTTCTTCAACAGCCGCTCAGGGGTAAAGAACCGGCCGCACGAGGAGCATTTGGCCATTTTCAAACTTACCGTCACGGATAAATCCTCCTTTTTACCGGTAGCCAGTTCAAACCTGTTATTTAAGCGAATGGCCCCTTCCGGGCAAACATCCGCGCAGCGGGCGCAGTAAGTGCAGCGGCTGTAATCAAGCTTAAACACACGGGAAGCTCCGTCATCAACCAGAGTTATTGAGCGAGGTGGGCAAACGCCGGCACATGTCCCGCAGCCAAGACACCTCGTGCCGTCCACTTCAGGCTGGCCGCGAAAACCGTCCTTCGTTTCCAGCGGGACAAAGGGGTAAGGCATGGTCACCCGGCCCGCCCTAAGGCAAATCAGGGCCTCCTTCAACTTACTGATAAACAATTAGTCCGCCTCCTCACATGCCCATAAGGGCAAAGGCTAGTCCGATAAGAGCCAGGACCGCCACACCCTTGAAATAGTTGATCGCCTGGTCAATCTTAAGGCGCGGGTTAACCAGCTCGATTAATTCCACCAGCCCCACAACGATGAAAACTTTGACCAGGTTTATCAAAAGGTCCGCTACCAGGATGCCGGTTTTGGGTCCTGGCAGAAATACTTCGAGAAACAGCGATACATAGATGACCACCTTGGCGTAGATAGCCCATTTGAAGAGGGCCAGCTTCGGGCCGCTGTATTCCACAAAGGGTCCCTCCATGATTTCCGTTTCCGCCTCGGCCAGGTCAAAGGGAAGCTTGGCCAGTTCCGACTGCAGGGCCAGGAGTAAAGCCAGACCGGCTATTACCAGTGAAATACTCCAGCCGTGGGACACCGACCAGCCGGTAATATCTGCAAGGACCAGGGAGTTGGCCTTGATTCCGGCGGTGAAAAGGGTGATGAAGAGTACCGGCTCCACCGTTAAAACCAGCATCATCTCACGGCTGGCGCCCAGCATGGCGTACGGGCTGCCGCTCGACATGGCCCCCAGCATGATCGCGATACCGGGGATACTCAAAAGGTAGACCAGTAAAATCAGGTCCCCGCCAAACCCCAGGGGAGCCGGGCCGCCCATGGGAGTAAACAGGGCCGCGAGCAGCACCGCGCCCAGACAGACGACCGGCGTCAGCCGGAAAACCAGATCGCTCGTTACCTCCCGGTCTTCCTTGCTGAAAAGTTTGAACAGATCGTAATAAGTCTGTAGTAAGGGCGGACCCTGTCTGGAATGCACCACCGCCTTGATCCGGCGCATAAAACCGTCCAAAAGCGGGGCCAGCGCCAGTGCTGCTGCAAGGTTAAAGAGCGCAATGAAAATTATCTTAAGCACGGCTGTCACCATCCAGGCGTCCAGATTGGCAGGCTTCCATAAGCTCCGCCTTGGTGTATACTTTTAACCGGCGTGATTTTACGTCTACTGTCTCCAACCGTTCGGTGCAGGAGAAGCACGGGTCGATGCTGCCGATAATGATCGGGGCGTCAGCCACCGTCTGGTTGTTAAACATGACCGGCACCGCCTGCAGCTGCGGGTAGGTTGAAGCACGTACCCGCCACCGTTCCGGCCGGTCCGTTCCGGTTATGACATAATGACAGCACTCACCCCGGGGGGCCTCAACCACGGACACTCCTTCCCGACCAGGCGGCACCACCGGATCCTCGGCCATGATTGGCCCGTCGGGCATTTTTTCAAGCGCCTGCCGCACCAGGTCAATAGAGACGAACAGCTCGTCCAGCCGTACCAGCGTCCGATCCCAGGAGTCCCCGTTTTTGTATACCGGTACGGTCAACTGCAGATCCGGATAGGCGGCATAAGGGTGGTCCCGGCGGCTGTCTATATCAACCCCTGAAGCACGGGCAGTGGGACCTACCACGCATATTAAACGGGCGTCCTCAGCTGACAGGCATCCAACATTCTGCAAGCGCATCAACAGGGTGGTATCACCGGAAATGGCATCCACCACCTGACGGCTCTCGGCCTCGATTTTAGCCAGCACCTCTTTGATTTTTTGCTGCAGATCGACGGTGATATCCCTCCGTACGCCACCCACCAGGTTCATACCGTACGTTTTACGGTTGCCTGTAATTTGTTCCGTCAGCCACATTAACCGTTCCCGGATACGCCACGACTGCATCAGAACCGTGTCAAAACCGATAATATGCCCTGCCAGGCCCAACCACAAGAGGTGGCTGTGAATACGCTCCAGCTCCAGCATAATGGTGCGGATGTATTTAGCCCGGGCCGGCGCCTCAATTTCCGCCGCAGCCTCCACGGCCTGGCAGTAACAGCAGGAATGGACAAAGCCGCAGATGCCGCAAATACGTTCGGCGAGGAAGGGAACCCGGTTGTAGTCAAGCACTTTGTCAGCCAGCTTTTCGATCCCGCGGTGGCTGTAGAACCCCCGGTAGTCGCTGCCTACAATCCGCTCTCCTTCTACGAATAATCGAAAATAAGCGGGCTCCTCCAGGGTGGGGAAAAATGGTCCCACGGTCATCACAGAGGTATTTTCCGGCTTTTCTTTTAACTGCGGCCGTGCGTTTTCCACCTTTGGCGGTTGGTAATCAAACGGAAAATCCTGCCTCATCGGGTAAACTTCTTCCGGCCAGTCATCGGAGAGGACCAGCCGCCGCGGGTCGGGATGGTTTTCAGGCTGCACACCGATTAAGTCCCGGACCTCCCGCTCCGCCCAATCGGCCCCGGGTATAATGGGGGTAACCGACTCAATAACCGGATTGGCCGGGTCTACTTCCACCTTGATCACCAGCAGCAAATTATCACGGTCAAAAGAAAAGATATAAGATACCTCATATTTACCGGTTACCGGGGTCCGGTCGGTTCCAACAGTGGTGATCAGACGTGCACCCAGCTGGTTGAACACATAGTCAACTGAAGTGGACAGATCTTTCTCTGCGACAACAACAAACAGCTGTTTACCGGACCCGGAGGTTGTCAGTTTTACTTTACCCAGGCGTTCTATCAGCTTTAAGCTTAACTCTTCACGTGTCACCATACCTACCCCCTTATCACCAGGAATACTGCCGCCAGCACCACGACCAACCCCGCTACCTGCCACAAGAGGTACCATCGCGGCCCGCCGGTATGGATCCGGCTGATCCAGCGGCTGAATTTAACGAATTGATTGCCCAACGGCAAATAGAGACGATCCAGGTCCAGCCAGACTGCCAGGTTCGGCAATCGCAAAGACGGCCAGGGCCAACTGCGGTACAGGGCGGCGAAGTGTTCTCTAAACGGCAGGTAAAAACTGTCTGCCCGGTAGAGGACTTCTGCTTGGGGTTCCAATTCACCGCAGTTCCAAAGCTCTGCCGGTCGTACGGGAGCTGCAGCCAGCCGGTAAATCCCGTAAGCAACCAGGCATCCCACCGCCAGTCCGAAAAGTATGATCAGCGGCGCTACTTGCCCCAACACACCGGCTAGGTTGACTTTAACAGCGCCCCACGGGGCAAAAGCCAAAAGGCTGCTGTTCCCGGCCACTGCGGCCAGTGATGAACCGTCCAGGGAGCCTGCAGCCAGGGCCAGCGGCCAGGCCGGGATAATACCGAGGACCAGGCAACCTACAGCCAGGCAGCCTTCGGTACAACGCATGGACAAGGGGACATTATGCCCTTTCTCAAGCGAAGCCGGGAGCGGCCCCAAAAAGGCCGAGCCAAAAAACTTGATGTAGCCGGCCAGGCTCACCGTGCTGATAAAAACGGCCACCACACCGTACAGCATCAATACCGGCCAGGTTTTCCCGCCGGCCACTGCCGCCTGGTAGAGCATCCACTTGCTCATAAAGCCGTTTAAAGGCGGTACCCCGGCAATGGCCAGAGAACCCACCAGAGCCGCCGCGGTGGTCAGCGGAATGAGCTTAATCAGGCCGCTCACTTTATTGAGGTCGCGCTGGCCGCTGGTGTACTCGATTGAACCTGCGTTTAAAAACAACAGTGACTTGAAACAAGAGTCGTTGATCACGTGGTAAAGGGCGCCAACCATCCCCAAAAGGCTCAACCAGGGATTGGTGGCCAGAAACATAAAGCTTACACCTAAGCCCAGCCAGACGTAACCCATCTGTCCGATGGTGCTCTGGGCTACCAGGCGTTTAGCGTCTTTTTCACTCAAAGTCCTTAAGTTACCTACAATCATTGAAACCACACCGGCAGTTGCAATGACCAGTCCCCAGCTTGTAGTCATATCGGAGGCCGGCAGCATCCAGTAGGTAAGCCTTAATAGCCCGTATACCGCAACCTTGTTCATGACCCCTGAGAGCATGGCGCTGGTACCGGCGGGGGCCGCCGGGTGAGCCTCGGGAAACCAGAAGCCCAGGGGGTAAATACCGGCCTTGGTGGCAAAGCAAACCACCAGTAAGCCAATAATCACGTTTAACATCACCGGATTGGCGGTAGCCAGCTGGCGGTAAACTTCGGGCATGGCGGTAAAGGCCATGGAACCTGACCAGCCTCCAAACAGGATTACCACCAGGATCAGGCCCGCCGAAGTGACGTGAGTCACGAAAAAGTAAAGAAAGCCGGCCTCCAGGTTTTTCTTATTATCCCGCTGGTAGACTACCAGGAAATACGAGGTGAGCGTCATGAACTCCCAGAACAACAGAAAATAGAAAAGGTCGGCGACCGTCACTACCGCCATCATCCCCAGAATAAACAGGAGAAAAGGGAAGTAATAGCGGCGCGGGTCCTCTCTTTTGATATGCGGCAAATAGCCCTGGGTATACAACACCGAAGCTGTGCTTAAAGCCCCGATCATACCCAGAAATAACGCGCTCAGCCGGTCAATGGTAAACACGGGCACAGCGGGGAAACCGGCAATGGCCAGGCTGTCGATACTGGCGGTTACCGGGCCGTTCAGATAAACCTGCACGGAGACAAATACCGCCAGAATCCCCGCCGCAGCCATGGATGCAAGAGCCAGCGGGCCGGTTACCTCGTGCCGCCTGCTAATCAAGCACAGGAAGCTGCCCAGGAGAAGTATGGCAAAAGCCAGCCAGAGACAGGTCAACAGGTACATATACTTTAACCTCCCATAATCCCGGTAGTAATGGCCAGACCGAATACAGGCGATAAGAGGCTTAAGACCATCAGGACCAGGAGCGGAATCAGCATCACCAGCGGCGGGTCAACGGCATTAGCCGCAGCGGGAGAAGGCTCTCCAAAAAACACCCGGTGTATAACGATCAGGAACCATGCAAAACCGACCAGGCTTTCCACTATAGCCAGCAGACCCAGGGCCCAGCCCCAGGCGGAACCAAGCTGTATCGCCCCCGCTATGATATAGAACTTACTCCAGAAAATACCAAAAGGCGGCACACCACTGATGGACATCGCCCCAACAATAAATGCTGCTGTGGTTACGGGCATCTTTCTGCCCAGGCCGCTCAGTGACTTCATACTTCTCGTACCGGTAGCGCAGGAAACCGCCCCCACCGCCAAAAACAGAAGAGTTTTGGTAAAGGCGTGGTTAATGAGGTGCAATAGTCCCCCTTGAAGAGCCAGCGGGGAACCGACTACCCCCAGCGACAGGCCCAGGAACATGTAGCCCAGATGAGCTATGGTTGAGTAGGCCAGAAGGCGCTTGAGGTCGTCCTGAAAGAAGTACAGAATCAGTGCGAAGAACATGGTGGCCACGGCCAATCCGCCCATAAGGTAACCGACCGATACCGGTACCGCCTGGGAGGAAACAACGATCCGGGCGGTTAAATAGACACCGGCCTTGACCATTGCCGCGGCGTGCAGGTAGGCGCTGGCCGGGGTGGGCGCTTCCATGGCCGTCGGCAGCCAGGAGGAAAAGGGCAGCTGGGCCGCCTTGCCCCAGGCTCCGATTAAGAGAAAAATGACAGCTAAAAGGCGAAGATCAGGAGTCAACTGTCCCAGGGCGCTAAATTCAAAAGATCCCGTATTGGCGTACATGATTAAGAGGGCTGCGATAAAGAACAACCCGGCGCCAGCAGTAATAGCCAGGGCTTTGAAGCCGGCCCGGACCGCGATGGTGGTCCTTTTATGTGAGATCAGCCCCCAGGAACATATGGTGGTCAATTCCCAGAACACAAATATTTGAAAGAAATTGCGCGATAATACCAGACCGGTCATTGCGCCTACAAATAAAAGCGTGAAAAAATAATACCGGCCCTTTTCCGCCTGGGTGGGATGCTCCTTGTTAAACTCACTGTAGTAATCTGCCGAATACAGAACAATGAGAAAGCCCACCACGGTAATGGGAATCAGCAATAAACTGCTTAAGGGGTCAATCTGGATCCCAAAAAGCGGGACGGGCGCGTCTAACCAGGGCAGGTTGGCCAGCGGGTAATCGAGGCGCCGGCCGCCTGACTGGATAATGGCCCAGACCGCCGCCAACATGACTGCCCCTGCCGCGACAATGGCGGTTAAATCCGCCTTTCTCCGTTGTAACGGGGCAACTGCCAGCGCCCCGGCAAAAGGCATGAACAGCAATATTACAAGTAACGTAAGCACTGTTACTCTCCTTTTCCTTTTTACGTAAGAACTGGCTTATACTGCATTTCTTACCGGTCAGGCGTAAGGCGTAGGCTTATACTGATTTGTATCTGGTTCAGGCGTAGGGCGTAAGGTTATTACAAAAGGTGAGGGATGATCCCCAGCCATTTTTTTACGCTTTATGCCTTACGGCCTACGGCTATTTTTTAGCCTCCAGCCCGCAAGTTAAGCCTTTTCGAACGTACTTTTGTATTTCTTTGGCTTATATTTAGTCTAACTTGCTCCTTAAAGTTGTTTCGAAAGCCTCTGGGGTAAGTGGGCCGGAGGTTGTCCTCTCAGGGGTTGGAGGTGCCCCTCCGTCCCTAAATAATATTGCGAATTGGTTTTAAATGTAGATGCGAATTCATTCGCACAAAAGTTACATTAGATACCCAAGGTCGGCGCTGGCGCGCCGTTGTGCGATTGAAACGGCGCCTACATCGGCTGGTATTTTTCATGATACGTAGTGTCACGTTAGCGGCATGTGGAACTACCGTGAAACAAAGGGTTTAAGACCCTATAGGAATGCAGTATATATCCACGACTCACGTCCCACGCCCCACGTCCAAATTGATATACCTGCGCCCTACGCCTTACGGCTTATGACCAATCAATAGACAGTTCCTGTAATTTCTCCTTGGTTGGCGCCCCATTGTTGTCCCAACCGCGCGCTTTATAGTACTCGGGCAGCATCACGCTCAGCTTGGAGACCTGTCCCTTGTTAGGACCGAACTTCACCGGCTCCTTTAACAGT
Organism: Pelotomaculum sp. FP; assembly: GCF_004369245.1. Taxonomy (NCBI): domain Bacteria; kingdom Bacillati; phylum Bacillota; class Clostridia; order Eubacteriales; family Desulfotomaculaceae; genus Pelotomaculum; species Pelotomaculum sp. FP. Next base: position 47,615 of record NZ_QFGB01000018.1, read on the forward strand.
CTGGGCGGCAGTGTATCATCAGCCCTGGTAAAACCGTTCTTCAAGTTGAACAGCCGCTCCAGGTTCCAGATCCGCTCACCGGCCAGCAATACCTCTTCCGCGGTATAGCTAACACCTGTGGCTGTCGTGAGCTGTTCGGCCAGTTCGGGAGCGCCGAGACCGCCCAAAGTGGTAAACAGGCAAATTCCTGAGGAATCCACAGCCGCCGTAAGGTCCTGGAAGAGCTTGACCCAGCCTGCCTTGCCTTCCGTAGCCAGGCTGTCCAGTTTCTCCGGGATGCCCAGGATTTCCGGCGAGGTCATATAACCCCGGACGTGGCAGCCGCCACGGTTGTTGGTGGCGTAATTCAGGCCCATCCCCTGCAGGGCGCGTGGATCGTATGCAGGCAATTCCTGCTTTTTAACGCTCATGGACAGCTCGGGATGACCGTATTTGCTGGCCAACCGGTATGACCCTTCCGCCAATTCATTGCCGAAGCCCTGACGGTAAGCCGTCTTGTAGGTCAGGTCAACAATGGCGTCCATATTACCGAAGTTTAAGAAGCATCCCGTTTCCTTGGTGGTGATGTAGCCGCTTTCAAACAATTCCATGGCGCAGGCGATGGTGGTAGGCATGGTAATGGAGTCCATCCCCAGCTCATTGCACAGGTTGTTGGCCTTGATAACCGGTTCCAGGTTGTCAATGCCGCAGTCTGCGCCGTAGCCCCAGGCGGCTTCGTATTCCGGTCCTTCACCAAAGGTTTTGAACTTGCCGGACTCGACCTCGGAGATCCGCCCGCAGCCGATGGAACAGCCCATGCAGCCCTTGTTCCGCACCAGATACTGCTCCGCCAGGCTCTCTCCGCCGGTGGCGTTGGCGTTGGGGAAAGTCCCGGAATCCCGGAAATTCCGCGCCGGCAGGCCGCCGGTCTGGTCGAGGATGTTGACCAGGATATTGGTTCCGTAAGCTTTCAAGCCTTCTCCGGTGACCGGGTGATCTTTGAGCATCTGGCGGGCCTTGGTGACAGACGCCATAAACCCGTCGGGGTCGGCCACCCCGATCCCCCCGGAACCCTTGACGGCAATAGCCTTCAGGTTCTTGGCGCCCATCACGGCGCCGACGCCGGAGCGGCCGGCGGCCCGGGTATAGTCATTCATGATGCAGGCGAACTTAACCTTATTTTCACCGGCCGGCCCGATACAGGCCACTTTGGCGTCCTCGTCGGTTGCTTCTTTCACCATGTCCGTGGTTTCATAAACCGTGGCGCCCCACAGGCTTACCGCGTTCCTGAGCTCCACCTCATCATCGTTGATCCAGAGATAAACCGGTTCTTTAGCCTTTCCTTCAAAGATGATGGCGTCATAACCGGCGTATTTCAGTTCCGGCCCCCAGTAGCCGCCTGAGTTGGAAGCTGCCATCGTGCCGGTCAGCGGCGCCTTGCAGACCACTTCATAGCGTCCGCCGCTGGTGGCCAGGGTACCGGTCAGCGGACCGGTAATAAAGATCAGGTTGTTTTTATCGCTCAAGGGATCAACCTTGGGGTCGACTTCTTTCATCCACAGGCGGGTCCCCAGGCCGCGGGCGCCAATATAATTTTTGGCCTCTACAGGATCAAGAGCTTCCTTATGAATGGTCCCATCGCTGAGGTTAACCCTTAACAACTGTCCTACCCAACCACGCATTATTCGCTCACCTCCTGGACCAGTTCCTTAAATTTAGCCGCGTAGGCCTTTTTCTTCTTCATGGTCGCCGCTGTTGGCTCTTTATAGGTGATCGCCCCATTGGGACAGAATTTCGCACAGGCCGGATCCCCCTGGCACAGGTCACATTTGATAATTTTTTCGCTTAACCCGTCGTAGGTGGTATTACCGAAAGGGCACGCGATCAAGCACATCTTGCATTTGATACAGCGGTTCTCATTGACGACCATAGCGCCATTTTCAGATTTGCTGATGGCCCCCACCGGGCAGACTTTTACGCAGGCCGCGGTGTCGCATTGCAGGCACATCATGGGTACGGAAACACCCACCGATTCCCAGGCAAAGACCGCAACCCGGGACGCCGTCGGCCGAAACTCCTGGTTGTGCTGAAAAGAACAGGCCAACTCACAGGTACGGCAGCTGGAGCACTTCTCCGGAGCCAAAGCTAATATTTTTGTCATACTTGACCTGACCTTTTACCGGACAGGTTCATTCACCTCCACAATTATAAAAATTGCTCTTCAGTCAAACCCGCTAATCCGGTCAGTTACCCCCCTTCAATACCCGTATAATGACTGCGGAATACCGTTATTGCTTACTTACACACTGCAATGCAAGCCCCGTGCCAAAAAGCAACGGAAGCAGGGGGACGGTTCTCCTGCTTCCTTTTGCTTCCGTTAGCCCCGAATTTGCAAGGATCTATTTTAGGTACTTTTTTTCGGATATACTTTGGTATCAACATTAACAGTCAAACAGCCGCAAAAAAGCCAAAATATCTCTTGAAAGGGGGATATCTTGTGCGATAGGCCCCGCCATAGTCCGTTTATTCCTCTCAAAGTTGTATCATTGTTGTACTAAGTAAGGGATTTTGTTCTGGAATGGAACAGTTAAACGCCCAAAAAACACTTGGAAATCCAATAGACTATATGTTGCGCTTGCTTTCATAGCTGGTTACAATTGAGGTGAGGAAATAGTCAAATGTGTTCGATCGTGAAACACTATTATACTTCAGACTACTTCCACACCTCCCCCAGGATAAAGAACATTGTCCAATGAAAGGAGGGTATCAAATGACCGGATCAAATCTTACCGTTACTTCCCCCGCCTGGCAGCAATTTGTCGAGAAAAGACAGGTTGATCCCGCATCAGTACCCGAAATTGTAATCGATTCATGGAGCAGGTGCGCCGGCTACAATATTGATCCCTATCGCCTCAACGATACTGATATTTTAAGCCAGCGCGCCTTGCGGGAAAGGCTGCGGGAAAATAAACAGCTGCTGGAAACCGCCGGCCCGGTCATTCAGAACCTATACGGGCTGCTTAAAGGATCAGGGTATACCGTTTTCCTCACCGACAATCAGGGTTATATCCTGGCCAGCGAGGGAGACCCGGACTTTACCGCCAAGGCGCAAAAGATCCTGCTCTCGGTGGGGGCCAACTGGCACGAGTCCGTACGCGGCACCAACGCTATCGGCACCACCCTGGCTACCCAACAACCGGTCAATATCAACAGCTGGCAGCATTACTGCCGGGAAAATCATTTCATAGTTTGTTCCGCCGCCCCTATTTGGGGATCGAACGGGGAACTGCTCGGGGTTCTGGACGTGACCGGCAATTACCAGCGTGCCCACCCGCACACCCTGGCCCTGGTTGTTTCCGCGGTTTCTCTCATTCAACACCGCCTGGCCTTGAGCGATTCCAACCGCAAACTTGTTATCGCCGACCTGTACACCGACACCATCATGGAGTCCTCCGGCGAGGGGTATGTGTGTGTGGACGGCAGTGATAAGATTACCAGGGTCAACCACCGTTTTGCCCAGACTTTCGGTTTACACCCGGAACAATGCGTAGGTCAGCCATTATCCTCGATTTTAAACGAGGACAGCTCCGCCTGGATGGAACTTTTAGACGGCCCCGGCCGCGTAGATAAATTGTTCAGGCAGGCATCCCTAAGGCATGGCTTCACCTACTCCATCCGCTCAATCTGGGGTAAAAAGCAGCGCTGGCTCGGCGCAGTGGCGTCAATCAAAAATGTTAAACAGCCCAGGCAGCAAACACCGGGGCTTACCAATACAACACATTATACCTTTGCCGACATTATCGGGCGCAGCCCGCGCCTGCAAAATACCAAACGCCTTGCCGAACTGGCCTCCCGCATTGATTCCACCGTTTTGCTGCAAGGAGAAACCGGTACCGGCAAAGAAATGTTTGCCCAGTCGATCCACCATACCAGCAACCGGAGAGAAGGGCCGTTCGTGGCCGTTAACTGTGGGGCGCTGCCGAAAACCCTGATTGAGAGCGAACTATTCGGCTATGAAGAAGGGGCCTTTACCGGAGCCAGGCGCGGCGGCCGGCAGGGTAAGTTCGAGCTGGCCAACGGCGGGACAATTTTTTTGGACGAAATAGGAGACATGCCCCTCGACATCCAGGCCAGTTTGCTCCGTGTCCTGGAAGAGCGCCAGGTCGTCCGCATCGGGGGACAACGCCCGGTTTCGGTTGACATCAGGGTAATCGCCGCCACCAACAAAAACCTGGCGGAGGAAGCGGCCAGCGGCAATTTCCGGCCTGACCTTTTCTACCGTTTGAACGTGCTCAGTATCGATATACCCAGCCTGCGCGACCGGGAAGACGACATCATGGAGTTGGCTGAGTACTTCATGAGAGTAATCAGCAACCGCCTTGGCAAGGTGGTTAATCAAATTGCCTACGGCGTTAAGGTTCTCTTCCAGAACTACAACTGGCCGGGTAACGTCCGGGAGTTGGAAAACATCATTGAACGCGCCATCAGTTTTTGTGAAGGAACAACCATCGCCCTTGAAGATATCCCTGAATACCTGAAGCAAAAACAACCTCTGCCGGGCAATAATCCCGACGTTTCGGATTTGAACCTGCGGCAGCTTGAGGAACAGGCCATCACCGAGGCTTTAAATAAATTTGACAATAACGTCTCGAAAGTTGCGCAAGCCCTTGGCATCGGCAGGAATACCCTGTACCGGAAAATGAAGGAATATGACATTAAGAGCGGAGGATAACCCCCGGCCCCCCACCCCAGAGGCTTTTTGAACGACTCTTCAAGAAACAAGTAATTCCGAAGATAAGCAAGTACGTTCGAAAAGGCTTAACTTGCGGGCTGGGGATTATCCGGAGCGAACGGAGCACCTGGATGCGTTCCTTAGCGCGTGCCTTGCATGCAGAAAAGCTCAAATAGCGCGTAGGTAACTGGTGGCAGTCTGCAGATGCGGTCGCTATGTGCTCTCGTTGCTGAAAAAGTAGAATTGCGCAGAGAGCGGAGGATAACCCCCGGCCCCCTACCCCAGAGACTTTTCGAACAACTCTTCAAGAAACAAGTAATTCTGAAGATAAGCAAGTACGTTCGAAAAGGCTTGACTTGCGGGACGGGGGTTTTCCGGAGCGAACGGAGCACCTGGGTGCGTTGCATAGCGCGTGCGTTGCTTGCAGAAAAGCTCAAATAGCGCGTAGGTAACTGGTGGCAGTCTGCAGATGCGGTCGGTATGTGCTACCGTTACTGAAAAAGTAGAATTGCGCAGAGAGCGGAGGATAACCCCCGTCCCCCTACCCCAGAGGCTTTTCGAACAACTCTTCAAGAAACAAGTAATTCGAAGATAAGCGAGGGATGCTTCCAAAAATAAGGCCCTGTCCGGGATTAATTCTTCCTGGACAGGGCTTTTTGGATAAAATGAGGTATCACCTGAATCACATCGACACTCTTTCCATATGGCTGTATACCGTAAGCCTTTCACCACGGGCGAAGCCCACCAGGGTGATGTTAAACTCATCAGCCAGTTCCACGGCCAGGAAGGTGGGCGCGGAACGCGACACCACGACCGGTATGCCGTTATGAGCCGCCTTGATCAGTATCTCTGAGGATATGCGCCCGCTTAAGAGCAGGCATTTGTCCGCCAGATTAAGCCTGTTTAAAAAAGCGTGTCCCATAACCTTGTCGACCGCGTTATGGCGGCCGATATCCTCGTGCATCACCAGCATGCCCTGGCTGTCGCCCAGCGCCGCGCTGTGCACGCCCCCTGTCTTGCGAAAGGTGGCTGACCCCTCCTCCAGCAAGCCGATTAGGCGCAACAGGTGGCCGGCTGCAAACACACAGGAAGACTGTACAGGTTTTAATTTGCGGGCGTCATTTATATAATATAACGCGGCCCTGCCTTTGCCGCAGCAGCTGGCAATCTGCCGGCGCAAAAAATTTTCCATTTGCGGGACCGGCTCGGTGGTTTCCACCCACAGAAGACCGTCCTGTTCGTTAAAGGTTATATCTTTAATGTCTGTGAGATCCTGCAGCAGCCCTTCGCTCAATAAAAACCCCACCGCCAGTTCCTTGTGGCCGCCGGGGGAACAGATCAAAGTAGCCAGCTCAGTATCGTTTACATAGACAGTAATGGGTATTTCCAGCACAACCGGAACACTGGCAGATTGCGTGTTCCCATGGTCGTAAGTTTTAACAGCGCGTTCCCTATAAAGCGGCGATTGAGTCACAGGTAAACACCGTTCCTTTCAAAATATGCCGGCAAAGAGATCCATACTGCCAGTATGCGGCAAAAAAGAATGAAAATCAAGAGGGTGAGCGCCCCCAGGATTATCATCACTATTCTGCAACCAGGGAAGCACCCCTTCCATCAATACACTATTAAGACATCAATATTGAAGTGCGGCGGCAAATACATGCTGCATTTCTCAGGGGTCTTGGCGCGCATGGATTCGCACCCACTTTTGTTTTACCGGGGTATTAGCCCGCAGGTTTTTTTTCATTTTCAGGATGACCCGCTCAAGCAAATCAGCTACCCCGGCGGCGTCGTCGAGACTGAAGTGCGGCGCAGCGGAGCCGGAGGATACATCACTGATCTCGGCCAGGAGGTCCTCCGGGTCAATTGCCGGACGCTCGGTTACTCCATGGCGAAAAATTGCAAGCTTCGGCCACCTGCCCTGTTTGTACCCTTCAATAAGAATGAGGTCCACCCCGTCAAGCATGGAGATAACTTTTTCCGGCGGGGGCTCAGTCTCAAACTCCCTGAACATGAAGACGCCATCCGGCGCGGCCAGGACCTCAACCGCGGCGCCGGCCGGGTTGGGCCGCCGGGTGTCTTTATGATGAGTATGTTTGATGACACCCAGACGATAGCCCCGCCGTTTCAGCTCAGTGATTAATTTTTCCAAAAAGGTGGTCTTACCCGAACCCGAGTAACCAGCCAGCCCGATCACAGGAATAGGCTTTTCCATACCCGCCTCCGTAAGGAAGCAGGGGGACGGTTCTTTTGCTTCCTTTTTCGAAAAAAAGGAAGCAAAAGAACCGTCCCCCTGCTTCCTAATATTTGCATATGTAACTCAATGCCTTTTTCTTTCTGCCGATTTCATACGCGTGATATAATAATTTTTTTAGATCATGCGACAGCTCATTATATTGCTTCCAATAGGACAATTTAGCTTCCTTAATTATTCTGCTCTGCGACATGTTTAATTTACTGATAGATATGCCGAGGATTTCAAAAGCTTTTTCAGTACTTGTGATCTTTGCATTAAGATAGCTTTCGTATATACGATAAAAAGCACAGAATAATAGTTGCTCTTCATAGCTTACCGGAGGATCCAGGGACGATAATTTCCAGAACAGCATACTGATGGCTTCTGAGTCCGTGCAACCTTTCAGCAGGGAATCAAGCGCAATACCTTCAATAATAGCGCGACGCTGTTGATTGACCATGGATATCACTTCCCATGATTGTCTTAAGGAAGCAGGGGGACGGTTCTTTTGCTTCCTTTTGGAAGCAAAAGAACCGTCCCCCTGCTTCCTTAAGAGTATAGTAGGATAATGGACACTTCTTGGTCTTTTTCCACTGGCGGGCTGCCCGCCGGGAGGTCAATTAAAGCGTTTGATTTAGTTAGCGCCTGGAGCATGCTTGACTTCTGGCCCGGCAATATGGTTACGCTCCACCCCTTGTCATCACACACCGCATACCCTTGCAGAAACCGGCGGGGACCTCCCTCTTTATGAAAAGAGTTGGTACATGTTGCAGATAAAACCTTCGGATATGGCGGCAGCTCCTGCAGGGCACGTAAGACAGGGCCGGCGAGCAGGTGGTAGCCGGCCGCGCAAGCTGCCGGGTTGCCGGAGAGCGCAATAATAATTTTGTTGTTGACTATGGCCGCTCCGCTGTGGCTGCCCGGTTTTATTTTTATTCCCCAGAAAAGCAAATAAGCTCCTATATTCTTCAGCATATAGGTAGCCTGGTCGTCATCCCCTGATGCGGCTCCCCCGGTAGTAATTACCAGGTCAGCTTGCTGCATCAGGTTTTCCAGGTGCTCCTTGAGGCATGCGGCGCTCTCGCCACCGCTCACCTCCACATTGGTCACTTGTCCCCCGTCCTCCAGCGCCAGCGCGGCTATAAGGGGACCGTTGCTGTCCCTGAGCTGGCCTGGTTCGGGTATATTGTGGTAAGACACGACGCCACCGCCCAGACTGAGCACCGCGACCTTGGGCCGCCGGAAAACCGTGACATTATTCTTCCCGAATGCCGCCAGCACGCTGGTGAGGCCGGGGCTGAGGCGAGTACCGCGCGATACCAGCAGGGAGCCGGCCTGGAAATCCTCTCCCGGCTCCCTGATGTTATCGCCCTGCAGGACTTCTTCCGTGAAAACAACCCGCTCTCCCGAAAGCCTCGCAATTTCATGCGGGACAACGGCTGTGGTACCGGCCGGCAAAGCGCATCCTGTCGCAACATATGCGGCCTGGCCTGAACTCAGAGGGGAGGTCGCTGTTTTGCCGGGACTCAGACGCTCTTTAACCACATAGCCCCCACCCCCACAGCTGTTAACGCCGGCGCACACCGCGTAGCCGTCCACCACCGCCTGCGGGCAGGGAGGCAAGCTTTGATCGGCATACAAGTCCCGGGCGGCGACACGCCCCAGGGCCTGCAGCAGGGGAACCGTCTCCCCCGGTAAAGGAGCTGTGAGGCTCAGTAAGATATCCTGAGCCTCTTCAAGTTTCACATTTCGCAGCACAAAAACTCCTCCCCGCGGCGCTGCCTTCAGGTAGCCTTGCCGAAAGAGCAGGCCGGGTATCTACAAGCCTCGCATTCCTCACACAGGCCGCCGTGTCCCAGCGCCACGATTTCGGGGCGGCTGATGCGTTCGCCGGCGAAAATGCGCGGCAGGATGAGATCAAAGATGGTAGAGTTGTTGAACATGACGCAGCCGGGCAGGCCGCATACCGGCACATGTCCCAGGTAAGCCAGCATAAACATGGCGCCGGGCAGCGACGGAGCCCCGTAGGTGACGACCTCGGCTCCGCTGGCCCTGATCCCGGCGGGAGTCACGTCGTCCGGATCTACCGACATCCCGCCGGTAACCATAACCAGCCCCGCTCCATCAGCTATCAACATGCGGATTTCCTTGGAAATCACATCCGGATCGTCCGGCACAATAATCTGACCGAGCAGCCTGGCGCCGAAAGGAGCGATCTTCTTCTTGATAACGCTGCAAAAGCCATCTTGAATGCGCCCTGAATAAACCTCGCTGCCCGTTGTGACAATCCCCACCCAAAGTGGTTGAAAGGGCTTTACAGATAAGAGCGGGCCGGGCTCGCTGCAGATTTTTTCGGCCTCCTCCAGGATCTGACGCCGGACTGCCAGCGGTATGACCCTGGTACCGGCAACGACCTGCTCTTTGCACACAACCCTGTTGTTGTGCAAAGTAGCCATGACAATATCCTCCAGGCTGTTGGCCCTATATAAACTGCTCGCCTGTACTTTTAAGAGACCCTCACGCGCCGCACGGATATTGACCCGGCCCTGATTTGGCTGATCCCAGTAGAGGCCCGGCCCGGCGGCATGCCGCGCCAGACTCAAGGCGGCCTCATCCTCGTGGACAAGGTCGTCCTCCGGCTCCCATACATAGATGTGTTTCTTGCCCAGATCCAGGAGTTTGGGGATATCCTCGGTCGTTACAACCTGGCCTTTTTGGTATGCGCGTCCCTTTTCGCAGCCGGGAACAATTTTTGTAATGTCATGACACAGGATCATGCCAACCGCTTCCGTCACCGGCACCTTCCGCATGCAATAACCTCCTAGATCTTCTCTATTCTTGCGGCAGCGACCTTATACTCACCGGTTTTCGTAATGGGGTCCAAACCGTGGCTGGTCAGAGCGTTCGCCGGGCTTGCCGTGTAGTGGAACGACATCCAGATCATTCCCGGCGGCACCCGGTCCGTAACTTTAATTTTCGTGGTAAGCTGCCCCCGGCGGGAAAATACCTTGACTTTATCGCCGGTTGTCACCTGCAGCCGCGCGGCGTCCTGCGGATGCAGTTCGGATTGCTCTTCCGACCACATGCTGTGAATGCCGGTTGAATAAGGAGTGGTCACGTTATAGTGCTGCAGGATCCGGCCGGTGGAGAGCAGGAAAGGATATTCTTCATCCGGCATTTCGGCGGGCGGAATATGATCGATGCCCTGGAAGATCCCCTTGCCGTGGCTGAACGTCGTACCGTGCAGGACAGGTGTGCCCGGATGCTCGAGCGACGGACAGGGCCACTGGATGCCGCGTTCTTCCAGCCGCTCATAAGTGATCCCGGCCATGGACGGCGAGAGGGATGCCATTTCCATCCATATTTCTTCCGGGCTGTTGTAACCCATGGGATAGCCCATCTTGGCGCTCAGGGCCATGATGGTCTGCCAGTTCGTCTGTCCCGGCACGGGTTTGATCGCCTTGCGGACCCTTTGCACCCGGCGTTCGGTGCTGGTAAAAGTCCCGTCGGTTTCGGCAAAACTTGCCGCCGGGAGGATGACATCGGCATATTCCGCCGTTTCAGTCAGGAAAAGCTCCTGGACCACCAGAAAGTCAAGCTTCTCCAGGGCGGCGCGGATTTCGTTGCTGTTGGGATCGGTCAGGACGGGGTTCTCACCAAGGATATACATGGCTTTGACTTTCCCTTCGTGGGCCTTCTCAAACATTTCCGGAATCATCAGGCCCACTTTGCCGGGCAGCTCCACGCCCCAGGCCTTTTCGAACTTGGCCCTGACAGCGGGGTCGATTACCTTTTGGTAGCCGGAGAAGACGTTCGGGAGCGCTCCCATGTCGCAGGCGCCCTGCACGTTGTTCTGGCCCCTGATCGGGTTTACCCCGGTGCCGGGCCGGCCCAGGTGTCCGGTCAACATGGCCAGGTTGGCCACACTCATCACGTTGTGGGTGCCGCAGATGTGCTCCGTAATCCCCAGCGTATAGAACAGCATCGCCCTATCCGTTGTAGCGTAAAGGCGCGCCACCGCGTACAGGTCTTCCACCGTTATGCCGGTAAGGCTGGAAACATACTCGGGCGGGTAGTTTTTGACGGTTTCCTTAAGCACTTCAAAGTTCTCGGTCCGATTGGCGATGAATTCCTTATCGTGCAGGTCCTCGTTAATAATGATATGCATGAGTCCGTTTAAAAAGGGAATGTCTGTACCCGGCTTAATGCGCAGCCAGTAGTCGGCTTCCTCCGCCAGGTCGATACGCCGCGGGTCAACCACGATCAGCTTCGCGCCTTTGCGCGCCGCCTGCCTCATTTTATACCCTATAATCGGGTGCGCTTCGGTAGTATTGGTCCCTATCAGCATCAATAACTGGGCATGGTTGGTAATATCATGAATAGAATTGGTCATGGCGCCACTGCCAAACGTTGTGGCCAAACCGGCCACGGTGGGGGCGTGTCAGGTACGGGCACAGTGGTCGACGTTGTTTGTGCCCATCACCGTCCTCGTAAATTTTTGCACCAGGTAGTTTTCCTCATTGGTACACCTGGCGGAACTTAAGGCCGCAAAAGAGTCCGGACCGTATTTCTCTTTGATGCCGGCAAGGCGGGTAGAAATCAGGTCCAGCGCCTCATCCCAGGAGGCGGGGACAAATTCGCCGTCTTTTTTCACCAGCGGCGTGGTGAGACGCTTTTCGTTTTTCACGAAATCCCAGCCAAACCTCCCCTTGACGCAGAGAGCCTTGCCGTTTACCACACTGCTGGGGTTGGAGCTTACGCCTATCACTTCACCGTCCTTTACGCAAAGGTCAAAGTTACAGCCGGTGCCGCAGAACGGACAGGTCGTTTTGACTCTTTGGAACTCCCAGCGGCGGCCTTTGCCGTGCATTTGTTTTTCGGTCAGCGCCCCGGTCGGACAGACGGAAACACACTGGCCGCAGAAAACACAGTCCGACTCCACCAGTTCATCTTCAAAAGCAGTGGTCGTTTTGGCATTGAAGCCCCTGTAGGCAAAATCCAGGGTGTTTTGACCGGTGACCTCGTCACAGGCCCGGACACACTTGCCGCACAAGATACACTTGTTCATATCACGAACGATAAAGGGATTGGTCGTTTCAAGCAGGTAAGCGTGCTTTTCTCCCTTGAAGGTGCTTTCCTTGACCCCATATTCATAGCAATAATCCGCCAGCTTGCATTCGCCGGCTTTTTCGCAGGTAAGGCAATCCAGCGGGTGGTTGGCAATCAGCAAATCGAGGATGGTCCGCCTTGCCTCCATCACATCAGGTGAATGCGTTTCCACCACCATGCCAGGGGCCACGGCTGCCGCACACGAGGCCACCAGACTGCGCGCTCCTTTCACTTCCACGACACACAACCGGCACGCCCCAACCGAACTCAAGCCATCCTCAAAACAAAGATGCGGGATGTCTATCCCCATTTGTTGGGCGGCTTTGAGGATCGTGGTACCTGCCGGAACTTCAACTTCATTTCCATTGATACTTAGCTTGACAAGCTCCAATATTACGCCTCCTCTCAGATTCCAACCTTCACAATTACAATTGCAACATCTACATATTTGCACCACTTACAACCAGGCGACCGTGTTGTTTTCGCTGAGCATCAGTTAAAATTTAGCATTAAATTATAGCACCACCCTCTCCCCAACATAATAAAAAGCTTTGTCCCCATCTGAAAAGGGCAAAGCTTTAGAGTGAAAATAAAGCTATGTTCTCCTTTTCGCAACGGAAGGCGCGCCAATTTCTCAGAGCGCCCTAACGGCCAATAACCATGGCTTTACAGCTGTAGGTTAGGTGGCTAGGAGACAATTTTAAAAGAAGCAGTCATGCGCGGCTCATGTGAGGCCGCTATAAACAAGAAAAAAGCCCTGTCCCATTTGTAAAAAGGACAAAGCTTTACGGCAAATAAAGCCATTTTCTCCTTTCCACAATGGGAGGCGCATCAGTTTCCCAATGCACCCTAACGGCCTGACAACCATACCTGCGGCTAAGGCTTACAGACTCGGAGATTAACTATGCAAATTTTCTACAGTTAATATTAGAATTCCTGCAAGATTCAATAAATTTATTTAAGTTAGTGGTTATTTTTTATTTTGTATAACCAACGCATGGTCTTCCTGCGCTGAATAAATTTACAAACACGGTAAACAATACTTAAAAAGTAGAAATGGAGTGATGAAAGAGTGCAGATGAACATGTATCAGCCATCCAACCAGTTTCAACAAAGTCAGTTTCAACAAAACCAGTTTCAGCAAAACCAGTTTCAGCAAGCGCAAGTAATGCCGGAACCCCCAAAAGTCATCTCAACCAAAGACAGCCTGTACCTGCAGGACGCCATGACCTGGGAATTGACCTCCATGAAGAAGTGCTTCCATTTTTCCAGAGAGGCCGTGGACCCCGAAATCAAGGCTGCTTTAGATCGAGTGGGGCAGCTCCATATGCACCACTATCTGAGGCTTTTGAACCATGTTAATCCGGCTAATACGGCAAATCGCTAAGAAAGGGTGAAGTGAATCCATGAACCAGCAAAATAAAATACAAAATCCCCAGGCCAATATGGCCCAGCCTAAAGGGCCGCAAATGAACGACCGCGACATGCTCAACGATACTCTGTCAAGCTTAAAATATCTGACTGACAACTTCAATGTTTTCAGCCGGGAAGCCAGCCACCATGCGCTGCACCAGGACGTTGTGAATATGCTTATTGAAACCCACGCCCATACCAGAGACATGTACAATCTTATGTTTCGCAAGGGCTGGTACTCGCTTGAAATAGAGCAGCCGCAAAAGTTGCAGCAGACTCACCAGCAGTTCGCAGGTTACCAGAACCAGTTCCCTTACGGCGGCATGGTGATGCAGTAAGGTCGGCTAAGACACCTGGCAGCCGCCAGGTGTCTTAGTATTTGGATTAAAACAGACCTTAATTAATTGATAAGTAATTGATAAGTTGGTTCCCTGCCAGATCATGCGCCGGCACAAGCGCTCTCAGGAATAAGCTGGAAACTGAATTTATATTATGGTATTTGCAGGAAAATCCTTTGCCGTAAACGAAATTTATAGATTTGACATGAGGGGTATCACGACCACAGGAGAGTATCTGAAGTATCGAAAGGAGGCTATTTTGTGGATAATGATAAATTTCAAGAACTGGTCTTACAACAACTGCAGGCTCTTACCGGAAGCGTTCAAGCCGTTGGAGAAGGACAAAAGGCATTAGAAAAACGACAAACAGCATTAGAAGAAAGACAAAGCTCACTGGAAAATGGACAAAGGTCACTGGAAGAAAGGCAAAGGTCGCTGGAAGAAAGACAAAGATATCTGGAAGATGGACAAAGGTCGCTGGAAGATGGACAAATAGCGTTAGCGGAAGGACAAAAGATATTAGCAGAAGGACAGCAGTCATTGCATGATCGCCTGGACCGGGTAGAACAAAGCCAAATACGATTAGAGCAGGGACAGCGTAAATTAAGACACGATGTAGGCGAGATCAAAAAAGAAGTGAGCTATATTTGGGGCGACATAAAAAAAATCGATGCCCGCTTAACTGCACATGACAAACTGCTGGCTACAAAGGAACCGGCAAGGATTAAGTAAAATAGTAAGTTTTCATGATACGTGGCGCCGCTTGCGGCATGGGCAACGAAGTTATTAAGTTATACCTTTAATCCGGATTTCCCTACCGCAGCGGCGGCACTTTTTGCCGTCCAAGCCTGCCACCTGAGTGCTGTAGCCACGCCTGGTGATCAGTTTCTCACCGCAGTCCGGGCATACCGTGTCGCTCGCGCCCAGGTTGGGAGCATTGCCGATGTATACATACGACAGCTTCTCTAAGGCTTTCTCCCGGGCCCGCTCCAAGGTCTCCAGGGGGGTGGGCGGCAGGTCCACCTCAAAGTCGGGAAAGTAGCGGGAGAAATGCAGCGGGATCTCCCGGTCGAGGGAGGCTACCCAGTCCACCAGTCGGCTGATTTCCTCCGGAGTGTCATTCAACCCGGTTACCAGCAGGGTGGTCAGCTCGACATGGCACTTGCCATGCGCGATTTCCACCGTGCGCAGGACCGGCTCCAGCCTTCCCGCACAATTCTTACGGTAATAGTGGTCCGTAAAGCCCTTAACGTCGATATTCATGGCGTCAATATGGGGAAGGATTTCCCGCAGAGGCGCCTCGCTGACATAGCCGTTGGTCACCAGGACGTTTTTCAAACCGGCTTGATGCGCCAGCGGGGCAGTGTCCGCAATAAACTCGTACCACATAAAGGGCTCATTGTAAGTGTAGGCAATACCGATATTGGGGTAGTCCCGGTCCGGCTCCTGCCGGGCTATGTCCACCGCCTGCCGCGGGGTAAACTCCCTCGCCGGCGGGTCGCCGTGGGCAATGGTCCAGTTCTGGCAGAAGCCGCAACGCAGGTTGCAACCGAAGGACCCAAAAGACAGTATATAACAGCCGGGGTAAAAGTGGTAAAGCGGTTTCTTTTCAACCGGGTCCAGACCGCCGGAGGTTACCCGGCCGTAATTTACCGCGTAAAGGACGCCTCCGTGGTTTTCCCGGACCCGGCAGAAACCGGCTCTTCCCTCCGGAATGGAGCATATTTTGGGGCAGACCCGGCAGGTGACCAGGCCTTTTTCTTTTTTCTCGTAGAACATTACTTCCCGCACAATCAGCACCTACCCTAAAACTTGATCCAGCATAAGAATTTGAGTGTATCGTAATGATAAAGGTCATTTTAACTGGTTCTCGAAAAGCCTTTGGGGTAGTGGGCTTGGGGTTATCCTCCGCTCGCTTCGCAATTCTCCATTTGTGCAACAAGAACATCATACCGACCGCATCTACAAACAGCCATGCGTTAGCTACGCGCTATTTAAGCTTTTCTGCAAGCAACGCACGCGCTACGGAACGCACCCAGGCGCAGGCTTATACTGCATTTCTTACCGGTCAGTCGTAGGGCGTAGGCTTATACTGACTTGTATCTGGGTCAGGCGTAAGGTGTAAGGTTATTAAAAAAGGGAGGGGGATGATCCCCGGGTATTATTTTTTACGCCTTACGCCTTACGGCCTACGGCCTACGGCTATTTTAGCCCCAAGCCCGCAAGTCAAGCCTTTTCAAGAACAATATTTTTGAGACAAGTGAGGCATATGACGAGACCTATATCTCCCCATTGTCACTACTTGTAGCGGACTACTTCAAATCTTTCCAGCCGGACTTCCTCATGCGGGCCAATCCCGGCCTTTTGGCGGGCTATCTCGACCTGCTCCTCAGGGGTCTCAATCCCCTCCAGGTTGGGCAGCAGCAAACCGCTCCTGTGGCCGGAACGCACGATTACCCCGTATTTCGCCGGGTCCAGTTCGCCCAGTCCTTGAATTGGTTCAGGCGGCTGGAGCACATCCACGGAGTATACCAGATCCTCAAGCTCTTCATGCCGGACGGGCTGAAAGCGGGGGTCCCCGAGCCCCGCGCTGATGGCATTGGCCATCACCTCTTCAACAATACTGTCCTGCTGCGGCTCAATCGTCCCGATACAGCCACGCAAGTTGCCCTGTTTTTTGATCGAAACAAAAACACCGGCTCTTTTTTTGAATTCTTCCGGCACATCACCGGCTTGCGGCCGCGGCGACCCGGACAAGTGGTTTTCCAGTGTCTTTCGTGCCAACCCGGTCAGGTAGCTCTCATGGGAACGGAGCATTTCCATTTCAGCCTGTTTTTTACCCTGTAGTTTGGCCAGCAGGGATTTTTGCGGGTTTTCTGAAACAGGGTCAAGGGTGGCGACCAGGTAGCCCACCCCGAAAGGTCCCTCGTAAAAGAGCACTCTGGATCTGACATCGTACCCGTCCAGTGCGCCGAGCATCATGACGATGGAACGGTAGCCGCACTCCCCGGCCTCCCGGACCAGTGCTTGGTCCATCCCCACGATCCCTTCCAAATCGGCGGCTTCCAGCAGTCTTTTTAACTCCAGGTCGAATTCTTCGCCCCGCTTGTTGTAACCGCCCGGCGCATCCGCCGTCAAACAGTGGGAGAGATCGCCGCTGGCCAGCAGGGCCACCTTGCGTCCCAATACTTCCGACGCCTGCCTTACCGCCAGGCCAAAGCGATATAATTGTTCGGGCGGAGCCACGGACATGGCCACGTGGACCAGCGGCAGCACCACACCTATCTCTTCCATGAAGAAGAGGGGAACGGTTACCCCGTGGTCCAGGTCCAGGCTGAGGCCGTACCGCCTTTCAACATCATCATTGAGTTCAAGCACCTGCAGGTCCAGGCCGGCGGCCTGTTTCTTGATCTCCGCCACCAGCGGCAGGTCGTTTTCCAGCTCATATCTTAGATAACCAGCCCCGAATTTATCAAAATCACCCTTGAGGACGGGTTTCATATTGATCCCTACCACGTCCTGAAAGATCGGGGCGTGCGGTGATATAATGACCACTGTATCCGCGCCTGAATCTTTGATCCGCCCGGCCAGTTCAACCATGGCATACTGGGTTTCCTTCACCTTTTCCGATTCCATCTGGCCAATCCACGGTATCATGATTGGCGGGTGCGGACAAATGCCGCATAATACTATTGACATCCTATGAGGCTCCCCCTTTTTGGTGTCGGACGTCAGACATGAGGAGTCCGACGTTACTATCTATGTATATCACTCAAAGCTTGGCATTCAAACCGTAATAAAGGAAATAGACGCCGAGTCCGATCAGGAAAACTCCGCACACAACCAGGACGCCCCTGTAAATATGGTCGGTGATAAACCTCCTGCCGCCGGCTATCGCCGCTGCCACCAGACCGTACCAGGCAAGGTCCGCCAGGATATGGCCGGTGAAAAAGGACGCCAGGCCGGCATAGCCGCTTTTTAAGGACAGGGTGATAAAACCCAGCCCGATGGTGGCCCACCACAGGCTCCAGTAAGGGTTAGCCAGGCTGACCAGGATGCCGGCGGCAACCGGGTGAAGCCCCCCGCTCCCCGGTAAAGCTCCCGGCCGGGATGCAGCCGGGCCCGGCGCATCGCCTTCTGCCGGGGTGTCCCCGGCAGAAGCGCCCTGCTTCATCGGCAACGAGACTCTGCCGGTATAGGCATCCCTAGCCATACCCCAGCCCATGTAGACGAGAAAAGCCCCGCCGAGTACAGCTATGGCCTGGGCCACCCCGCCACTGGTCAGAAAAATTGACAGGCCGCCGGCCAGGGCCAGGACCAGAGCCAATTCCAGGATAGCGTGTCCCAGTGTAATTAAAGGTCCGGCTATAAAACCCCGCCGCGTGCTCTCGCTGATGGTAACAGTCAAAAGCGGTCCCGGCATCATCGCCCCGGAGAATCCAAGTATAAAAGCGCTTGTGGCAATCCCAAACAAATCCAATAGGCTCCACCACCTAAATATTCTCCCCAAAAAACTTCATGACTTTCAATAATTCTTTTCATTATTGCAAATACCTGCAAGTAAGGAAGCAGGGGGACGGTTCTTTTGCTTCCTTTCCTTCGGGTGCGACAGGGGGGTATGACACTTTCTTTATAATTTCAGTGGGGCAAGCGTTTTTTGCATTTCGTCAATACCGTCTTCCAACTGTTTGACCGCATCTGTAAAACCTTGCACCAGGTTGGCCTGTTCCCATGCTGAAACGTCCAGGCCGGCGATACCCTCGGAAATATGCCGCGTGGACGCGCCAACCTCACCCGCCATTTTGAACAGGTTTTCGATGCCAACGATAATCACCTTTAAGGACTCTGAAACCTCGTTGGCGGCGCTGTATCCTTCCGAAACCACCTGCCGGTCCTTTTCCAGGGCTATCGCGGCCTGGGCGGCACGCTTGCGGGCATTGTCAAACAGGCTGGCCAGGCCCTTGGTAGCCCCCGCCGCATCTTTAGCCCTCCTGTCGATTTCACTGGCCAGGGTTAAAAAATTACATCCCGCACAAGAAATGCCTGCCGCTTCCGTAACCGTTTTCCCTGCCAACAGACTGGCTTGTTCGGAAATCTGGGAAATGTACAACAATATTTCTCCTACCTTTTCTATATGCGACTCAAGCTCCTTGAGCGATTCGCCCGCTCGGGTCATAATCAGGCTGCCCGACTTCATCTGGTTTAAAAACATGGAGGAAGTTTCTTCAGCCCTGGCCAGGCTTTGCATGGTCCTTTCCGAAGCCTTGACGACCTCCCCGGCGCCGCTTTCCATCTTTTTCATCGTTTCAGAAAGCTCGCTCATTTTAGCTGCGGCAGAGCTGGAAGTATAGGTAGCCTGTTGCATGCTGTCCTTTAGCCGGTCCGTGTAATTTTTTACCTGCCCTGTGGACCGGCCGGTTTTTTCCACAAGCTGGCGAAGCCTGTCAGCCATATTACGGAGGGACCGGGTCAGCCGACCCACTTCATCCTGGAACTTTTCCAGGTCCTCCAGGCCGGATCCGGTCAGGTCGCCGCCGGCGATCCGGTCGGCTGCCTGCTCCAGGCTTTTGACACGGCTGGTAATCAAGTTGGATATATATATGATAAGGATAACCAGGGCTGCGACAAGGGCGGCGCCCCCGGTGACGGTCTGGTTTCTGAGCGCAGCGATTTGCCGGTTGGTTTCCGCGATAGAGAAACCGACACGGAATCCCCCCCAGTGGCTTCCATTGACGTAAATCGGGGCGGAAATATCCCAAATCACTTCACCGGTGTCCCGTTTGTATTCCTGAAACAGGTATGTCTCCTCGTTACGGACCGCGGCCAGGCCTACCGGATCGTCAAAAATACGCTTGGAGCGGTTGGCGTTGTCACCGTAGCCAATTTTCGAGATGGAGTTGTGGGTGGGCGCATAGCCGTTGACGTCCAGGGCCACAGCATAAATAATAATGTCGTCCATCAGATAGGAATCCTGTACCCGGGTAAGATTTTTGTCCGTGTAAGCGTCATAAGAGGTATGGTATCTCTGGGGATTGGTATTGGGGATAGGCTGGTAGTTGGTATCAAATAACTGCTCTTCGGATAGGCCGCCGCTTACGGCTCCGTCGGACAGGATCTTACCAGCCGTTTCGGCCCCGGTGATAGCCAGGATGATGCCTCTTTCCGTCAGCGCCCGGCGCATGGAAACAGACTGCCGGTATAAATCATAAGCTAAAAAGCCGACAATTAAGGGGACCATCACCGCGATCATAATTAGACTGTTTTTAATTTTTAGAGATCTTAAAACAAATTGCACCGGTAGCCCCTCCCCCCTGCTTTATGTTGTATTGCAAAATATTCGCTTTTTTTGTCATTTTACCTTCCCTGTTTTAGCTTGAATCCAATATAGAAAATTTTGGAATTTATGTGGAGGAAAAATAATAATACATCAAGAAAATTATACTAAGTGAAAGGAAAGAGGGGAGTATAGTGTATAAAAAAATCCTTGTAGCGGTTGACGGTTCCGAGCAGGCGGCCAAGGCTGCCTTGCACGGAGCTGAGTTGGCTGCAAAATTGGGAGCAGACTTGATCCTCTTTCATGTCGTCCCTGCGCTCCCATCCTATGCCAGCATATCCCCCGACCAGTTGGGTATCGTACACCAGGATGTGGCGAAAGAGTTTTATAAGCAGGGCCGGGAAATATTGAACCAGGCCATGTCCGAACTTGCCGATTATAACATTAATATTTCAAAGGAAATAAGCGTGGGGCATCCAGTCGATGAAATCTGCAAAATGGTTGCCAACTGCGATTGTGACCTGCTGATTATGGGCAGCAGGGGTCTGGGGCAGTTTAAAGGGTACCTGATGGGCAGCGTCAGCAACCGTGTCTGCCGCCTTGCCGGGTGCCCCGTCCTGATCATGCGGTGATGTGGGACGTGGGAGGGAAGCAGGGGGACGGTTCTTTTGCTTCCAAATTTGGAAGCAAAAGAACCGTCCCCCTGCTTCCTAAGCCTTTCGAGCGATTGTCACTCCCCAGTGTGCGTTTTCATTGGTAGTTTGTGATTGAAAAATCATGGCCGGTTCATTCGCACACGACTCCAGAGGCGGACAAAACTCCGGTATCCGAGGAACGCACGTAAGCCCACGTCTCACATCTCACGTCATAAAAAAGGAAGCAGGAGAACCGTCCCCCTGCTTCCTGCATACCCACGTCTCACGTGCCAACCTATATACCCAGATAGGCTTCCTTGATATGCGCGTTACACAGCAATTCCCTGCCGCTGCCCTGCAGGATAATCCTGCCGTTTTCGAGCACGTAGGCACGGTGGCAGAGGTTCAGGGTCTGGTTGACATTCTGCTCAACCAGGAGTACGGTAACGCCCTGGTTGTTGATGTCCTTGACGATCTCAAAAATCTGTTTGACCAGTACGGGCGACAGGCCCAACGAAGGCTCATCCATGATCAACAGCTTCGGCAGGGCCATCAGCCCCCGGCCCAGAGCCAGCATCTGCTGCTGCCCCCCGCTTAAGGTCCCGGCTTCCTGGTTCTGCCTTTCCTCCAGGATGGGAAACTGTTCAAACACTTTTTTCATGGTCTCTTTACGTTTGGTTTTAGCTTCGCCCAGAAGGGATCCCATTTCCAGGTTCTCGCGGACCGACATTTCCGGGAAGAGGCGCCTGCCTTCCGGCACGTGCACGATACCCAGCTCGGCGATTTTGTAGCCCGGCAGTTTGGATATATCTTTGCCGTCAAATTCCACCGTTCCCTTGCCAAGCGGCAGCAGGCCGGAAATAGCGTTTAAGGTGGTGGTCTTGCCGGCGCCGTTGGCGCCCAAAAGGACCACCAGTTCACCCTGATGGACCTCAAAGGATACATCCCAGAGCACCTGGACGTCTTTGTAGCTCACGTCAATTCCTTTTACTTTAAGCATAGGCGTCACCCAAATAAGCTTTGACCACCTCAGGATGGTTCGATACTTCCTGCGGGCTGCCAAAAGCTATCATTTTCCCAAAATTTATGGCCAGAATGCGATCCGAAATACCCATCATCACCTTCATGATGTGCTCGACGATGATAATGGTCATGCCGGCGTCGCGGATCTTTTGGATCAATTCGATGGCCGCCTCGGACTCCTTGGGATTTAAACCCGCGCAGGTCTCGTCCAAAAGCAGCAGCTCCGGCTCGGTAGCAAGCGCCCTGGCAATTTCCAGCCTTTTGCGCAGCGGTATGGGCAGGCTCTTGGCCTCGCGGTGCCTGTACTTGTCAAGGTTGCAGAATTCGATAATCTCACCGGCCTTTTGCCTGGCGCGGGCCATGCTCGACGTGCGCAGGAAGGCTCCGGCCATCACATTTTCCTCAACGCTCATGCGCCTTAAGGGCTTAACCACCTGAAAGGTCCTGCCGATACCCAGCTTGCAAATTTTGTGGGCCGGCAGCTGGTCGATCCTTTTATCTTTAAAATACAACTCGCCTGCGGTGAGCGGGAAAAAGCGGCTGATGCAGTTAAAAACCGTCGTCTTGCCGGAGCCGTTAGGCCCGATGACCCCCAGGATCTCCCCTTTCTCAACAGTAAAACTCAAATCGGACACGGCCGCCAGGCCGCCGAATTTCTTGGTAATGTCTTTCGCTTCTAATAAACTCAAACCTTAACACCCCCCGCGGCGCCAATGTCATTAAGATAAGGCCAAGGCCATACCCGCAGCACAAAAGAGCAGAGTATCAAAAGGTACCCTGCTTTTTTTCGTTAAAAAATTGGAGAAATTTCAGAAAAACACTTGACAAAACGTAAAAA
>NZ_QFGB01000019.1:0-63819 GCF_004369245.1 Pelotomaculum sp. FP
CTTCCACACCTTTAAAGGCGCTGACGGGAAGCGTATCTCCCTCGTTCCTGGCCATGATCCGCAAGACGTTCTTAATGAAATCGGGCTCGTCTTTTTCTACAACCGGCTCATCAGGAGCGTCAGCCCAGGCGGCGGGAATATCAATTTTCACCAGGCTGCTGATACCGGCATCAACAGAAGCATTGTTCATGTTGACGATCTTATCGCCTTTTTTGCCGTAAGCTTTCATGATCTGGTCTTTCATGTAACCAACAGCTTCGTCAATAGGAATGACTCTTGCCAGTTTGAAGAAAGCCGCCTGCATGATCATATTGGTACGGTTGCCCAATCCAAGTTCCCTGGCGATTTCCACAGCGTTGATTGTAAAGAAGTTAATTTTGTTTTTAGCAAGATATCTCTTAATCTTTGCCGGCAGTTTTTCTTCCAACTCTTCCGGTGACCAGACACAGTTGAGCAGGAAGGCGCCGCCAGGTTTGAGACCTGCAGTTAAATCATAAACGTTCACATAAGACTGGTTGCTGCAGGAAATGAAGTCAGCTGTGTTAATCAGGTAAGGCGCCTTAATGGGCTTTTTGCCAAAGCGCAGGTGGGAAACGGTGATGCCGCCTGACTTTTTGGAGTCATAGGCAAAATAGGCTTGCGCAAAAAGGTCGGTGTGGTCACCAATAATTTCGACAGCCTGTTTGTTGGCGCCGACTGTACCGTCAGAACCTAACCCCCAGAATTTGCACTGGATGGTCCCTTCCGGAGCAACGTCGATATCCTCTCCCCTTTCCAGGGATGTAAAGGATACGTCGTCGATAATGCTGATGGTGAAATTATTCTTTGGTTCATCCGCTTTCAGGTTTTCATATACAGCTACGATATCGGAGGGCAGGGTGTCTTTAGAGCCCAGACCGTAACGTCCGCCAACAACAAGCGGTTTTTCAACATCTGAGTTGAAGAATAAGTTGCAAATGTCGTTATACAGAGGTTCTCCGGGGGAACCCGGGGTCTTAATCCGGTCAAGTACGGCAATTCTCTTGACAGTCTTCGGGTATACGTCAAAGAAGTATTTCGCTGAGAAAGGTCTGTACAGGTGTACTTTGATCATACCTACCTTTTCTCCCTTGGCCATCAGGTAGTTGATGGTCTCTTCAGCGGTATCGCAGACAGATCCCATGGCCACGATGATGTTTTCGGCGTCCGGATCTCCGTAATAATCAAACGGTTTATATTCCCGGCCGGTGATCTTGCCGATTTCCTGCATATACTCATTTACGATATCGGGGACTGGCTCGAAGAACGGGCTGCAAGCCTCTCGGGCCTGGAAGAAAATATCCGGGTTCTGGTTGGAGCCCCTGATAACCGGGCGGTCAGGATTCAAGCTGTTGTCCCGGAATGCCTTGACAGCGTCCATGTCAACCAGTTTGGCAAAATCATCATAATCGATGACCTCTACCTTCTGCTGCTCGTGGGAAGTTCTGAAACCATCATAGAAGTGCAGGAAAGGTACCCTGGACTTGATGGCGGCCAGGTGGGCGACGCCACCGATATCAATAACTTCCTGAACACTGTTGGAGCACAGTAAAGCAAAGCCCGTTTGGACAGTTGACATTACATCGGAGTGGTCACCGAAAATGTTCAACGCATGGGTTGCGATGCTGCGGGCTGTTACGTGCAGCACGCCGGGGAGAAGTTCGCCGGCTATTTTGTACATGCTGGGGATCATCAAGAGCAAGCCTTGTGACGCTGTATAGCTTGTTGTTAACGCGCCCGCGCATAAAGCGCCGTGCATGGCTGCGGCAGCGCCTGCTTCAGATTGCATTTCCGTAACGTCCACCGTTTGACCGAAAATATTTTTCAGCCCCTGTGCGCTCCACTCGTCAACATATTCTGCCATTGGAGAGGATGGAGTGATGGGGAAAATGCAGGCGCATTCGGTAAAAGCATAGGAGACATATGCCGCCGCCTTAGTACCGTCCATCGTCTTCATCTTGTCTTTTGCCATTAATTAGTTAACCTCCTTTGAGTTCCGGGTTCAAGCCAATATAAGCCCAGGAAAATAAAACTTTTGCAATTTCGGCATAGAATTAATACATTTAGTATCTTACCACATGTCAAGGCTGTTGGAACACTATAAATTTTAAACAGTTCGTTTATTCGTTATTTTGAAAAAGTTTTTGCGGACCGCTATACTGGCGGTCCGTCAACCTCCCGTCAGTCTATTGTATATATTCACGAAATTCAAACTAAACAGGATAGAATTCAGAGCTTCTCTTGGCTAGTTCAACATCAACGTTGAGCTTTTTGGACATCCTTTCTTCCAGGAACTTGGGCGCTACCTGCGGGTAAATGGCGCAGGAAATGATATCTTCCTCTTTCTCCATGACCGGAGCGATCATTTCCTTGGCCTTGGGCAGTTCCGGTTCCAGCATGTCGGCGGGGCGGCAGGTAATCGGCTGTTCATCACCAATGATCATCTTGCGTGCTTCTTCATTGATGGGAGCCGGAGGACGGCCGTAATAACCGCGCATGTACTGTTTGACTTCGTTGGTGCACATCTTATAGCGGCCCATGAGGACGTTCAGCACCGCCTGAGAGCCAACGATCTGGCTGGACGGGGTTACCAGAGGCGGCCAACCGAAGTCTTCCTGCACTCTGGGCATTTCCTCAAGCACCTCGGGCAGCCGGTGCAGAGCGTTAGCCTGCTGCAGCTGGGAGAGGAAGTTGGACATCATGCCGCCGGGCACCTGGGATACCAGGATGCCGGCGTCCGGGTATTTCTGCGCCAGATCGAACGCAGCGTAAAGCGGCCGGATGTTCTTCCAATAATCTGCAAGTTCAATCATGGGTTTAAGGTCTAAACCAGGATCATACTCAGTACCTTCAAAAGCTGCACACATGACTTCAATGGATGGCTGCGAAGTCTGTACAGACATAGGCGATATGGCACAGTCAATGATATTGGCGCCTGCTTCTATACCTTTCATATAGGCCATGGCGCCCATGCCGCTGGTATAGTGGCAGTGAATTTGGATCGGTACGGTTATTCCGGCATCCCTCATCCCTTTTACAATATTGTAAGTTATATAAGGTGCAATAATGCCGGCCATATCCTTGATCGCAATTGAATGGACCCCCATCGATTCCAGTTCTTTAGCCAATTTTACATAATATTCAACTGTATGCACCGGGCTGATGGCGTAGCAGATGGTGCCCTGCGCGTGTGCGCCCTCGTCAATAACAGTTTTGATTGCTACTTCCAGGTTGCGGTAGTCGTTTAATGCGTCGAAGCAGCGGAAGATATCCATGCCGTTAAAAACGGCTTTTTTGATGAATTCAATTAGAACGTCATCAGCATAGTTCCGGTAACCGACGATGTTCTGCCCTCTCAAAAGCATTTGAGTCTTGGTCTTTTTAAGGTGACGCCTGATTACACGTAGACGTTCCCAGGGATCATCACCACAAAAGCGCATACAGGTATCGAAGGTGGCCCCACCCCACATTTCCATGGAATAGAAGCCGATTTCATCGTGTTTTTCCGCGATGGGAATCATGTGCTCGGTTTTCATCCGGGTCGCCAACAGCGACTGGTGGGCATCCCGGAATGTTGTATCGGTTATCAAAGCAGCTTTTGGGCCTTTAGTTGCCATCTTATTATCCTCCCCTTTTCTCGCTGGCTGGACTTTAGTCAAGGTACTACAGCCCAACTACCTTCATCAGGTCGCGAACGGCCTGGATGGAATTATCCAGGGCGGCTTTTTCTTCCGCAGTCAAATCAAGTTCATATATCTTTTCTACACCATTGCCGCCGATCAATGCAGGCACACCGGTATAAAGGTCTTTGGCGCCATATTCACCATTCAGATAGCAGGCTACGGGCATAATACGTTTTTTATCTTTAAGCACCGCTTCAGCCATCTGCACGCAGGCAGCAGAAGGAGCATAGTAAGCGCTGCCGGTCTTAAGGAAGCTCACAATCTCCGCGCCGCCGTGAGCGGTTCTCTTGACGATCTCAGCAAGCCGTTCGGCTGGTATTAATTGTGTAATAGGGATACCCCCCGCAAAGGAATGGCTTAGTACGGGCACCATGGTATCCCCGTGTCCGCCAAGCACCATGGCGCTGACATCTTCAAAGGAAACACCAAGTTCCAGCGCCAGGAAGGTGCGGAAACGGGCCGAATCGAGCACGCCGGCCTGGCCGAAAACGCGGTTGGCCGGGAAGCCGGTAGCCTTATAGGCAGCATAGACCATGACATCGAGCGGGTTGGATACGACAATAATCGTGCAGTTCGGTGAATAGCGGGCAATGTTCTCCGCACACGAGACGACAATCTTGTAGTTGATATTCAAGAGGTCGTCCCGGCTCATCCCGGGCTTACGGGCAATACCGGCGGTAATGATGGCCACGTCTGAATCAGCTGTGTCCTCATAGTTATTGGTCCCGGTAATGATGCTGTCATAGCGATAAATTGGAGCAGCTTGCATCAGGTCGAGGGCTTTACCCTGGGGAACCCCTTCGACAACGTCAACCAGAACAACATCGCCCAGTTCCCTTGCCGCTGCCCAGTGAGCACATGTTGCGCCGACGTTACCTGCGCCAACGACGGTAATCTTTTTTCTTTTCATCATAAAATATCCCTCCCAACCTAAAATAAATAGTATTACATTTATCTTGCCGGTGATGCTCCGGCAGAGGCGCCATAGCAGCGCCTCCGACCTTTAAGTTTTAGCCGATTATGATCAGTTGATCTCCACCGTTAACAGCCTGTCCCTTGGTTACCTTGACTTCTTTAATTGTCCCGGCTTTGTCGGCCTGGAGCTCATTTTCCATCTTCATGGCTTCCAGGATCAGCAACACATCGCCAACCTTAACAGCATCGCCCACTTTGACTCTAACATCAAGAATGGTGCCGGGCATAGGGGCGCATAAAGCGCCGCCACCGCCACCACCTGCGGCAGGTTTGGGGGCCGCGGTTGGCGCCGGGGCTGCCGCGGGAGCGGCCGGGGCCGGCGCCGCCGGGGGAGCCGCAACAGGAGCAGGCGGCGGAGCTACCGGGGCTGGCGCTGCTGCTGCGCTTCCACCAATTGCTTCAACTTCAACTTCATAAACTTCGCCATTTACCGTAATCTTAAACTTTTGCATACAGTTTCCCTCCTAAATGGTAGGCCTGTTCTAACTGCCGTATTAATTACATATAGTCCCTGTTTAAATCACGACCTAGCATAATCTCAGTTATGCCGGCTTTTCTCCAGGGGCTCATGCCCTTGGTGACTTTCCTGACCTGATAACCTTCTTGCGCTGAGAAGCCGTAAAGGGCAATTGCCGCTGTTATAGCGGCCAGTACTTCGGGTTTGATACCGGCCTTTGTTTTAGTGGCTGCAGACATGTGTTATTCCTCCTCCTTGCCGGTACTCCAACACTACATGGGAATGTTACCGTGTTTTTTCCGGGGCCTGCTCTCACGTTTGGTTGACAGGTTATGCAGGGCTTCAATAATGTTGGCTCTGGTTTCACGCGGGTCGATTACATCCTGAATGAAGCCTCTGGCACTGGCAATATAGGGGTTGGCAAAGCGGTCACGGTAATCCTGCACCAGCTGTTTGCGCGTTTCAACCGGGTTTTCAGCCGCGGCAATTTCCTTGCGGTTAATGACGTTAACCGCCCCTTCCGGGCCCATCACGGCGATTTCAGCGCTGGGCCAGGCAAATGTGGAGTCAGCCCGCAGTGAGGCTGCGCACATGGCCAGATAGGCTCCCCCATAAGCCTTACGGGTAATAATCGTGATCTTGGGGACCGTCGCCTCGGAGTAGGCGTACAGCATCTTGGCGCCGTGCCGGATAATCCCGCCGTATTCCTGTTGCACACCGGGGAGGAAGCCCGGCACATCCATGAAAGTAATAATGGGAATGTTGAAGCAGTCGCAGAAACGAATCTGACGCGCGATTTTGTCTGAAACGTTGATGTCCAGGCAGCCTGCCAGGACCCTCGGCTGGTTGGCTATAATTCCTACCGATTGACCGTTGATCCTGGCGAAGCCTACGACACCGTTTATTGCATAGAATTGGTGTACTTCCAGTAAAGAACCGGCGTCCACCACGGCATTGATCAGGTTGCGGACGTCATAACCTTTGTTGGCGTCATCAGGAATAACGCTAAGCAAAGTCTCTTTGTCCAAGGCGGGTTCAACTGCCGGGAATACCGGCGGGTCTTCCAGGTTGTTTAAGGGAAGGTAACTGATTAGGGATTTGATTTGGGCCAGGCATTCCTCTTCACTGTTGGCCAGGAAGTGCGCCACGCCGCTAACCTGGTTGTGCGTGGAGGCTCCGCCCAAGGCCTCCTGGCTTACATCCTCACCGGTTGTTGCTTTGATCACCAGCGGGCCGGTAATAAACATCTGGCTGGTTCCGGAAACCATCATAATGAAGTCGGTCAGAGCCGGGGAGTACACAGCGCCCCCTGCGCAGGGTCCCATAATTACTGAAATCTGGGGGATTACACCGGAAGCGACAGTATTGCGGAAGAAGATCTGCCCATATCCGTCAAGAGCGTCTACACCTTCCTGGATCCTGGCGCCGCCGGA
This sequence comes from Pelotomaculum sp. FP, assembly GCF_004369245.1. NCBI lineage: Bacteria > Bacillati > Bacillota > Clostridia > Eubacteriales > Desulfotomaculaceae > Pelotomaculum > Pelotomaculum sp. FP. Next base: position 6,567 of record NZ_QFGB01000019.1, read on the forward strand.
ATCACAGATGCCGATTACCGGCGCCCCTACTGTCATGGCCATATCGAGTACCTTGCAAATCTTCGCGGCGTGAACGCGTCCAAGTGAGCCCCCTACTACGGTGAAGTCCTGGGCGAAGATATAAACCCTGCGGCCGCCGATGGTCCCGTAGCCGCCGACAACACCTTCACCGGGGTTCTTCACCTTTTTGTATTCAATCTCTGTGTTGGCAAATACGTCGATTTCTTTAAAGGAGCCCGGGTCAAACAATTCGTTGATCCGCTCGCGGGCGGTCTTTTTGCCCCCTTCATGCTGCTTGTCGATCCTTTTCTGGCCACCGCCAGCTTCGACGTCTGCCCTTAGTTTATTAAGCAGATCCAGTTTATCCTGCATACTCATGTGATTACCTCCAATCTAGTCGCGCTCACACAGTTCGATAAGGACACCGAAGGTGGATTTTGGGTGCAGGAACGCTATATTTGCCCCGCCCGCGCCGCGCCTCGGTTTCTGATCAATCAGCCGGACGCCTTTTTCTTTTAGTTCAGCCAATCTTTGCTCCAGGTTGTCCACCCGGAAAGCTATGTGCTGGATCCCTTCACCGTTCTTTTCAATGAACTTGGCGATGGCGCCGTCGGGGGACGTTGATTCCAGTAACTCGACTTCACTGTCGCCGGTGGGTAAAAAGGCTACCTTCACCTTTTGATCTTCCACCACTTCAGTTTCGACTGATTTAAGGCCAAGCATACCTTCGTAAAATGCTAACGTTGCTGCAAGGTCCTTAACCGCAATCCCGATATGGTCCACTTTTTTAATCATCGAGATCCCTCCAAATTTTAGTGGATTTCCTATCCCCTCTATCTCACTCCCAATTCTCCACGGGTCCGGCGGCCGGCATATCGCCGGCCGACCCGCGTTTTATTTTTAATAAATAATAGTAATCTATACGTGTTCCTGAATGTACTTAACCACGTTTTCAAGTGGTGTGCCGGGTCCAAACACTTCAGCCACACCGGCTTCTTTCAATGCCGGGATGTCGTCTTCGGGTATGATCCCGCCGCCAATAACCAGGATGTCACCAGCGCCCTTTTCCCTGAGAAGGTTGACTACCTCAGGGAATAGGGTTCCGTGCGCCCCTGAAAGAATGCTCATGCCTACGACGTTGACGTCTTCCTGCAGCGCTGCCGAGACAATCTGCTCCGGCGTCTGGCGCAATCCGGTATAAACAACTTCCATCCCGGCGTCGCGCAATGCCTGGGCGATAACCTTGGCGCCGCGGTCGTGCCCGTCAAGGCCAGGCTTGGCTACCAATACACGTATGCGTTTTTCACTCATCTGCCTTCCTCCTCCCCTAGAATACGATTTGCTGCTTGTATTCGCCGAAAACGTCTCTCAGGACGCCGCAGATCTCGCCCAAAGTAACGTATTCTTTAACCGCATCGACAAAGACCGGCATCAGGTTGGCGTCGCTCTGTGCTGCTTCCCTGACTGTTTGCAGAAGGGCTGCGACCCTGGCCTGGTCTCTTTCCGCTTTCATTTTCGTAAGTTTCGCCACCTGGCGTTCTCCAACGGAAAGGTCGACTTTCAGCAAGCCCTCGACCGGTTTTTCTTCCATTTGGAACCTGTTGAGGCCGACAACGGTTTTCTTCTTGTTGTCAATAGCCAGCTGGTACTGGTATGCCGCGTTGTGGATTTCTTTCTGCATGTAATCGATGGCTTTTACAGCGCCGCCCAGGGCGTCGATCTTGCCGATATAATCCATGGCTTTTTCTTCCAGCGCATTGGTCAGGCTTTCAATATAGTATGAGCCGCCCAGTGGGTCAACTACATCGCAAACACCGATTTCGTAGCCGATGATTTGCTGGGTGCGCAGGGCGATCATAACCGACTCGTTGCTCGGCAGCGCCAGGGCTTCATCGTAGGAGTTGGTATGCAGGGACTGGGTGCCTCCCAGAACAGCTGAGAGGGCCTCATAGGCAGTCCGCATGATGTTTACCATGGGCTGCTGGGCTGTCAGGCTGACACCGGCCGTCTGCGTGTGGAAGCGCAGAGACATTGATTTCGGGCTCTTGGCGCCAAAACGCTCTTTCATAATCCTTGCCCACAGACGGCGAGCCGCCCGGAACTTAGAGACTTCCTCCAGGAAGTTCAGGTGGGCGTTGAAGAAGAAGGACAGGCGCGGTGCAAAATCGTCGACATTTAAGCCGGCTTTAATAGCTGCGTCGACGTAAGCGATACCGTCCGCCAGGGTGAAGGCAATCTCTTGCGCGGCGGTTGCGCCGGCTTCACGGATGTGATAGCCGCTGATGCTGATCGTGTTCCAGGTCGGGACTTCCTTGGAGCAGTATTCAAAGATGTTGGAAATCAGGCGCATTGAGGGCTCCGGCGGCAGGATATAAGTGCCCCGGCAAATATATTCCTTGATGACGTCGTTTTGGATGGTACCGTTAATTTGCGCTTTGGTAAAACCTTGTTTTTCCGCGCATGCGATATACATGGCCAGCAAAACGCCTGCCGGGGCGTTGATGGTCATCGATGTGCTGACCTTGCCCAGCGGGATCTGGTCAAAGAGGGTTTCCATATCCGCTAAGGAGTCGATGGCCACACCAACTTTGCCGATTTCGCCCCGTGCCAGCGGGTGGTCGGAGTCGTAACCGATCTGGGTAGGCAGGTCAAAGGCGCAACTCAAACCTGTCTGCCCCTGTTCCAGGAGGTAACGGAAGCGCTGGTTGGTCTCTTCAGCTGACCCGAAACCGGCATATTGGCGCATGGTCCAGAGACGGCCGCGGTACATGTTGGGTTGAACGCCCCGGGTATAGGGGAATTCTCCAGGCAACCCGAGGTCCTGTTCGTAGCTCATGCCGGCCAGATTATTTGGGGTATAAACGGTGTCAATTTCAAACCCCGAGTCGGTAGCGAACTTGGCTTCTCTTTCAGGCCGTTTTTTTGTGGTTGCTGCCAGTTTTGCCGCCCAGGCTTCTTTTGTTGCGGCAATTTTATCGAGTTCATCTTTTATAAACAAGATATCTCCTCCTTTCGATCAACAATTACATGCCGAGCATTTCTTTAATCAGACCAGGTACTTCAAAAGGAAGGGTCGCCACTTTGGCCCCGGCGGCTGTTAGAGCCTCCACCTTACCCTGGAATGTTCCTTTGCCCCGCTCAATAATGGCGCCGGCATGTCCCATCCGTTTGCCGGGAGGCGCGCTCTTGCCCGCGATGTAGCCAACTACCGGTTTGCTCATCGTTTTGATATATTCAGAAGCTGTTTCCTCAGCGTTGCCGCCGATTTCACCAATCAGTACGACTGCCTTGGTAAGCGGGTCTTTTTCAAACATTTGTAAAACATCGATAAAGGTTGTGCCTACCACCCGGTCGCCGCCCATGCCTACAACGGTGGTCTGGCCAAGCCCGTTAGCGGTAAGGTTGCCTACGATCTCATAGGTCAAGGTCCCGGAGCGGGCTACTACGCCGACAGGACCTTCCACAAAGTATTTGTTGGGGGGAATACCCATTTTACATTTGCCGGAAGACACGATCCCGAAAGTATTCGGGCCTAGAACGATGGTCCCTCTGCGCTTGGCATAGGCAACCATCTCAATCTCATCATGTACCGGAACTCCTTCGGTGACAACCACAACTACGCCAATGCCGGCCTCAATGGATTCAAGAGCGGCGTCTTTTGTTCCAGCAGCGGGAACAAATATCACTGAAGCGTCAATTTTGTGGTTTGCACAGGCTTCACGGACGCTGTTGTATGCCGGTATCCCTTCAACAATAGCTCCGCCTTTCCCAGGGCTGGTGCCGGCTACAATTTTGGTGCCATAGTCAAGCATTTGCTTGGTGTGAAAGGTACCTTGCCTGCCGGTCATTCCCATGACTAGTACATTCGTATTTTCATCAATGATAATGGCCAATTTAACAATTCCTCCTTGTCAAAGCTTTTCATAAGCCTGCGATTTGCCTTTTAAGGGCAAATTTAGCTCCAGATATTTGTGCTAGCCCTGGGCGGCAAGTTCAACTGCTTTTTTAGCGGCGTCCTGCATGAAATCGAATGCCTCAACACCGACTTCAGCAAGAATTTCCCGGCCCAAATCCTGGTTGGTGCCGACCAGCCGGATCACCACTGGGCAAGGAAATCCTACTGATTCCTTAATATCTTTAAATGCGAGAGCAACTTGATCGCAACGGGTAATGCCACCGAAAATGTTGATGATCATGGACTTGGGATTCTTGGCGATAAGTAGTTTCAACGCCTCCGCTGTTGCTTCCCGTCCGGTTCCGCCGCCACAGTCGAGGAAGTTGGCGGCAGCCCCACCGTAATACTGGAGGGTATCCAGCGTGCCCATGGTAATGCCCGCGCCGTTGGCCATAACAGCGATATTGCCGTCCAGGTCGACAAAGGAAAGGCCCAGGTCTTTGGCGGCTTTTTCAGTAGCGGAGCGCTCTTCAACGTAAGGCAGATCTTTCTGACGGAAAAGGGCGTCGTCGTCGATGGTTACTTTGGAGTCGGCTGCGATTACTTTATCGTCGCTGAATACCAGCGGGTTTATTTCAACCAGTTCGGCGTCTTTCTGTTTAAATATCCTGTAAAGGGTCTGTATAATCTTGACGATTTCTTTGCCGTGAGGACCGCTTAAAGGTATGCCCATCCTTCTTACCACATCACGTGCGATAAAGGGATGCATACCGAGTTCAGGGTCAATGTGCTGCTTAATGATAAACTCCTCGTCAACTTCCTCGATATCCATGCCGCCGTGCGCAGAGGCGATAAGAACAGGCATTTTAGCTGCGCCGTCTACAGTGATGGACATATAGAGTTCTTTATCTATTTTTAATTTCTCTTCAATCAAAAGCCTTTCTACCGGCAGGCCCTGGATGGTCATCCCGAAAATTTCCTTTGCGGCTGTCACAGCCTGCTCAGGAGTGTCGGCAAACTTGATTCCCCCGGCTTTACCCCTTTTACCTGACAGAACCTGTGATTTAATAACTACTGGTTTTCCGATTTCCGCTGCAACAGCGGCTGCTTCTTCCGGGTTGGTGATCATTCTGCCGCTCGGGACTGGAAGGCCGAATTTGGCAAAAAGCTCCTTACCCATATACTCAAACATTTTCACTGGCTGAATCTCTCCCCTCTGGTCATTTATAACCGTGAATACGCTAATCTTTGTCGTTTGGGGTTATGTTGCAATAAGCATAGCTATAATCTCTATTCCCATTCAATAATCACGATAAAGATTTAAAACATAGTTCTGATATTGACAGCTGTTGGTTTCCATATCTCCTTTGGACTTGTTTACAATTCTGCCGCCTTTTCACTCCTTTCCACCGCCTCAAGCAAAGAAATTATATAAATGGCTAAAAGAATAGTGATTGGGGCGGTAAGTTAATTTGTTTTACAAAGATCCTGTGGCCGGGTTATCAAGTCTGTTAATTGTGTATAGCCAGAGTTGCAGCTATAAGCTTTTTAGAAAACAACCTAGCCCAACCTGCTATTCCTTACCGGTCGGGCACTTGTCATAATCCAGGTTTCCTGCTCACAAGTCAGGTTTGCCTGGTACACTATAGCACCATTGGTGCAGTAAAAATATTTTCTAATGCTACCGGGGTAAATTATAGTTATCTTCCTTTAGCAGTTTTTGTTCTACCTACCCCTACTTGGCTGCGTAAATTTTGATGCCCTCGTCATAGAGGTCTCCCCCCAGTGTATCGTTAACAACAATAACTGGGAAATCCTCCACGACCAGTTCATGGATCGCCTCAGCCCCCAGATCCGGATAAGCGATCACCTTGCAGGACTTAATGCTCCTGGAAATTAAGGCAGCTGCTCCGCCAACCGCAGCAAAATATACACCCTTATTTTGCTTCAGAGCGTTGATCACACCTTCCGACCGGCGTCCTTTGCCGATGCTTGCCTTAAGGCCTAACTCATAAAGCTTTGGAGCATAGGGATCCATCCTGTAACTGGTTGTAGGCCCTGCTGAACCGATAACAGCTCCCGGTTTCGCCGGCGTTGGCCCCACATAATAAATGACCTGCCCCTTGGGATCAAAAGGTAATTCCTTTCCCTCCGCAATCAGTTCTACCAACCTTTTATGAGCAGCGTCACGTCCCGTATAGATTGTCCCATTTAAGGAAACCCGTTGACCAATTCTCAGTTTCTCAACATCTTCATCAGTTAACGGAGTTGTTAACCTGATTTGGGTCAATCGTTTCACCTCCCCTTTTTAGTGGTAACATTATGGTGCGAAAACAAAAATATAGTTAGAAAACGGTTTCCTTATGTCGTGCTGCATGGCAGTTAAGGTTAACCGCCACAGGCAGGCTGGCTATGTGAGCGGCATAGATTTCAATATTGACGGCGAGTGCTGTTGTTTTACCACCTAAGCCCTGCGGTCCAATCCCCAGCTTGTTGATTTCTTCTAAAAGTTCTTGTTCCAGTTTAGCTATATCGGGATACTTGCTCTTCTCGCCCAGTTCTCTTAAAAGGGCTTCTTTGGCCAGTTGAGCGCACTTCTCAAATGTACCGCCTATCCCCACTCCCACAACTATTGGCGGGCAGGGGTTGGGCCCGGCCGATCTAACAGTGTCGATGACGAATTTTCTGACGCCTTCTATGCCGTCAGCCGGTTTTAACATCTTGATCTGGCTCATGTTCTCGCTGCCGCCGCCTTTAGGGGCGATAATAATCCGTAGCGTTTCACCGGGCACAATCTTGGTGTGAATTACAGCCGGGGTGTTATCTCCGGTGTTTTTACGCTCCAATGGGTGGCTTACAATGGATTTTCTGAGGTAGCCTTCGGTATAACCCCTCCTCACTCCCTCATGAATCGCCTCGTAGAAGTCGCCGCCTTCAATCCTGACATCCTGTCCGAGCTCCACAAAAATAACAGCATAGCCGGTGTCCTGGCACATCGGAACCAGCTCTTCGCGCGCTATTTTTGCGTTTTCAATCAGTTGCTGGAGTATTTCTTTCCCTGTTACGGAAATCTCCTCATCCAGCGCTTTTTGGAACCCCTCAAGAACGTCTTGCCCGAGGTAATAGTTTGCCTCCTGACTCATCCTTGCCACGGCTTCAGTTATAGCAGTGGTATTAACAGTTTTAATTTTAATTCCCCCCCCTTGCTGTATGGTAGCTACCACTTTTCCTGTTGAATAAAAAAGCAAGATCCATACCATCGCGGTAATGACCTTGTCAAGAGCGTCTTATTTGCGTTTGGTTCTTGTGTAATCCTTTAATAATACAGCATCTTGGTCATGCCGGCTTGAATTATGGCGTGTATCTTATAGATGTGACAAAATATAGAATATTCTAAATTGTAGAATCAACCGGGACTTATCCCTTGAGACAAGCGGTATTTCTTAAATCTATAATAAATTCTAATAATTGTAATTAGTCAGTTTAATCTTTTTTAATTTATTATAGAGGGTTGCCAGAGATATATTCAGAGTCTGTGAGGCTCTTCGCTTACCCTCCACCGTGTTGCCGTACTTGGCCATAGCTTTGCGGATGAGCATTTCCTCCATCTGGTCAATGGGCATCAGGTCAACGTCGCGTTCAGGGAAGATACGCGCCTGATTGACATGTGGGAGAAGATTTTTCTTAACCAGAATTTCCTCATCAGCCGTTACCATTACTCTCTCGATAACGTTTTCGAGCTCACGGACATTGCCTGGCCAGTCGTAACTGTAGAGCACTTCCAGGGCGTCTTTGGAAAGGCTCTTGACCTTTTTACCAAGTTTCCTGTTGAATTTAGTAATGAGGTGGATAACCAGCTCAGGAAGATCTTCCTTGTGCACTCTGAGCGGGGGAATGGTTATTTCCACCACATTCAGACGGTAATACAGGTCTTCTCTAAAAATGCCCTGCCGGATTAGCTCCCTTAAGTTGCGGTTGGTGGCCGCAATGACTCTGACGTCAACTTTGATGGTCTGGTTGCCGCCCACACGCTCAAACTCCATTTCTTGTAAAACACGCAAAAGCTTGCCCTGCAGCAGGAGATTCATATCACCGATCTCATCCAGGAAGATAGTTCCTCCGTTGGCTAATTCAAATTTTCCTATTTTTGATTTAACCGCTCCAGTAAACGCCCCCTTAGCGTAGCCAAAGAATTCACTTTCCAGTAGTGTTTCAGGTATAGCAGCGCAGTTTACCTTAACAAATGGATTCTCGCGCCGCATGGAAGCTCCATGGATGGAGTGGGCAAATAATTCCTTACCTGTACCGCTTTCACCCAAAAGGAGAACTGTAGAATTACTGTGGGCTGATTTTTCAGCCAGGTTGATGCACCGGTTTATTTCCACGCTGTTACCCAGAATGTCATCAAAAGAGTATTTACTGGTGGTTACCAAACCTAATTTGTCAGTAAGGTTCTCAATGATGGTAGTGCTTTTTTTTAGCTCTTCGATCATTTTCATGATATCGGTAAAATGCTGAAATACTACAACCCCCCCCTCCATTTTTCCGTCAATAATAATCGGCGCGGCGTTTGCCACAACTTCAGCTGCGCTTCCACCCACTTTAGTTTTCTGTCCGGACATAATTTTACCTGTTTTTAAAAGGTTGGCGAGTGCTCCATCTGGTGATGCCTGAAAAATGTTCTGGCCGATCCTTTCTTGTTCAGTAATACCGGTTATACGGCAAAAGGCAGGGTTTACGTATTTAATAGTGCCGTTAATATCGGCAACTTCAATAGCTTCCTGCATCGAGTTTAAAATTGTTGAGAGTTCTCCCTGGATTCTTGTCAGCTCCAATAGTTCTTCTTTTTCTCTAAGGACGGTCATCATCAGGTTGGCTGCCTGCGCTTCCATTACTGCGGTGCTGTTAGGTTTAATTTTGAGCAGGACTTCCTGCACCTCTTGGACTCCGGTCGCCTCAATAATCACGTCCAGATCAGGTATCTTAACTATCTCACGGTAATCGTCAGAGACAAAAATACCGTCCTTGGAACCAGCTGCGATGCCTGGAGCCGCAGGATTTATGTCGGCCAGACCAGTAATTTCCACTTCTTCCATCGACTTGAGCATTCTGTAAATTGCAAAACCTCCTTGGCCGGCTCCTACAATTGCCACCTTAAACTTTTGCAACAGATCTGCCCCTTTCCGATTTATTGTTGCTGAAATAAGTATTTCTACAAAAATTAACCAGCTTCCTTCTAAATATTAAAAATAATAAACAAAAATTTCCGGTCAAGCTCGAACAAGTGTTTTACCTTAAAGGTTTTTATGTTATACTAAGATTATAGCAAACCTAATCGAAAGGCTGGTGCAACAAATGGAGGCGGATTTGACTCCAAAGCAGGCGGAGATCCTGAAGGTGATAAAAGATAATCTACGACATAAGGGATACCCTCCTTCTGTACGGGAAATTGGCCAGGCTGTTGGTCTAAGTTCAAGTTCTACCGTCCACGGTTACCTTAGAAAGCTTGAGAAAAAGGGGTACTTGAGAAGGGATCCGACAAAGCCGAGAGCCATAGAGGTTTTGGACCCGGAAGGTGAAACGGTGAAATGTATCAATGTTCCACTGGTCGGACGCGTAGCGGCGGGGTTGCCGCTCCTTGCTGTTGAAAACAGAGAGGAATTATTTACTTTGCCTACTCATTTTACCGGCACTGGAGAATTCTTCATGCTGAGGGTTCAGGGCCAAAGTATGATCGAAGCAGGCATTCTGAACGAGGATATGGTTGTAGTCAGACGCCAGCAAGACGCGAATAACGGCGATATCGTGGTTGCCCTGCTTGAGGAAGAAGCTACGGTAAAAAGGTTTTTTAAAGAAAAAGAAAGGGTCCGTTTGCAGCCGGAAAACAGAGCGATGGAACCAATATATGCGAAGGAGCTTCAAATTCTTGGTAAAGTCATCGGACTTGTACGTAAAATTTAAATATGGATTTACTGCGAATGCATTTTTTCAAGATAGTCTATCATGTCGTTTCCGATGAGATTTTTGAATTCCGAATAAACAGGCTTCAACATAATTGACCATAGTTTCTTTTCGGCCTCCGTCTGTTGGTGGACCTGTACCAGACCTGAATCTACAATTTTTTCCAGGCTTTGTTTGTCCAATATGAAGGCTTGCTCGTGTTCCCATTCAGTGACTTCCACCAGTGTGCTTTCCAGCACATCTCTCACTTCTTCCGGCAGTCCTGTCCAGAATTGTTGATTGGTCAGGACTACGTAACCCATGTAGCCGTGGTTCGATAAAGTCAGGTAAGGCTGTACCTTATATAGATTTTTAGAATATATATTTGACATGGTATTTTCCTGGCCGTCTACTTCATGGGAATCCAGTACCCGGTAGAGGTCGTTAAAAGGACCTTCTACGGCACGGGCGTTTAATCTTTCAAACTCTTTTTTTAAGACCTGGCTGTTTATCATTACCCTGAATGAGAGCCCTTGAAAATCAGCTGGATTGACCAGAGGCCGCTGGCTGTTGGTCATTTGTTTAAAGCCGTTGTCCCAGAAGGCCAGAGCCTGCATGTTGTTCTGTTTTAAGCTATCACACAACCGGTTTCCGATATAACCAGACATTGCTTCGTGTACGGCGTTTACATCCTCAAAGGCATAAGGAAGGTCGAGAACTTGCCATTGGGGATACATTCCGGAAAGTTTTGAGGTGGCTGGAGCAATCATTTGCACAAGCCCATTCTGCAGAGCTTGTATCTCCTCACCATCTTTATATAAGGTGGAGTTCGGAAACACCTGCACCTCGACCCTGCCATGTGTGCGTTCCTTGACCAGTGTCGCAAAACGCTGTGCTGCCAATCCCTTGGGGGTATTTTCAGCAACTACGTGCGAAAACTTAATTACAATTTTTTCTTCCGGGCTTACCTGCTCCAAATCTACAACCCTTTTCCCGCATCCGGTGATGGTTAATAATGAAATGATAAGCAGGAACAGAGTTAACCGGATTTTAATTTTTACCACCACTTCCAGAACAATTGCTGTATACAGCTACAAAAACTTATATGATTGTTGGTCCAGGGCAATGATTGGTTTTATTGGTGATATCTTTGATATGCAATATTACTCAATAGTACGATACCGGTTGACCGGACGGCCAACAGACCCATACTGGAGTTCTAATACAACACGGTTTGACTTTTCCAGAAAATCCAGATAACGCCTCGCCGTTACTCTGGCCAGACCTACTCCTTCCGCTACCTCTTCGGCTGAGAGCGCTCCCCCTTCCTTCAATAAATGAAGGTATACCTGCTTTAAGGTTATTTCGTTTAACCCTTTGGGAACACCTTCATCAAGCTGTTGCCCCCGGCTTAAGGCAAGACTGTCGATTTCGTTCTGATTCATCTGTGTGTGCCGGCGGAATTTACTGTGCAGCGTGGCGTAGGAATTCAAGGCGGTTTTTAAGCGTGCGAACTTAAATGGCTTTACAATATAGTCTATAGCGCCGTAGCGGAACACGTTTTGAATCGTTTCAGCATCATGCGCGGCAGTTACAATAATTACGTCTGTAGGCAAACCAAGTCGTCTAATCTCCTGAAGCGTTGTTACACCGTCCATATCGGGCAAATAAATATCCAGAAGAGCAAGGTCCGGCGTTATCTCTTTAATAATTTCCACAGCTTCCCGGCCGGATGACGCCACCCCCGCGACCCTGAATCCGGGCACAGCGTTGATGAATCCCCGGTTAACTTCAACTACCATGGGGTCATCCTCAACAATTACCACGTCTATTTGGAGCATTATTTTTCACCTTCTTGCTCGCTATTTGTGATATTTACGTCCTCTTTCTTGGGGATATATATATTAAACTCTACTCCACCATCGACAAGATTTTTAAGGGTTATGGAGCCTCCTGCCAGGTGAACGTAGCGCTTTACAAGGAAAAGACCCAAACCTCGGTTTGACGAACCCTTGGTGGAAAAGCCTTGCTGGAAAATGAGCTCATGTTTTTCCTCGGGGATACCGGGTCCCATGTCCCTGACTATTATCGAAAGTGAGTCGTGCTGGTCATACATCGAAAAATAGACCTTACGCCGGGCCGGTTCAACCAACCGGACGGCATCCAGGGCGTTTTCTATGAGGTTGCCGACAATAATTGCCAGGTCACCGGTCTCCAGCCGCGACGGCAACTCTCTTAACCTGGTCTTGTGGTCAATAATTAATTCAGCTCTAAGCTCCTTGGCCCGGGTGTATTTCCCCAACAGGAGGCCTGCTATGCTGTGGTCAAAGATGTTTTTCGTTAAAAGCCCCGTGATTTCCTGCTGCTCTTCAGTGAGGTCATAGATGTAGTCCAGCGCTCTTTCGTATTTTTCCAACTGGATTAGTCCAGCGATGGTATGCAGCTTGTTCATGTGCTCGTGGTTTTGCACCCGCAGAGCCTCAATGAAAGCTTTAACCCCGGTTAACTCCTCGGCCAACCGGTTAGCTTCTGTTTTATCCTGAAACGTGGCCACGGCGCCGACGATTTCCTCCTTAAAGCGGATCGGAACGCGGTTAACCAAAACAGCGGTATCATTGATATACATTTGACTGTTGATTTGGGCTTTGCCTGTACTTAAGACCTCCGGCAGGTTTGAGTTGGGGATCAATTCCATGATGTTGCGCCCTACAATCTCTTCGTTGGTTTTATTAAGGAGATGTTGGACTTCCTTATTGGCTACGGTAATGCGGCTGTTCGTATCAATAGCGATGATGCCCTCGCTCATAGCTTGAAATATAGCCACCCTCTCTTCAAGTAACCGGGCGATTTCCTCGGGTTCCAGACTGAACATACCGCTTTTAATCTTTCTGGCCATGAAAATGGATCCCAGCAGGCCGACCAACAACCCTATGCCTAGCGAGTAGTAGAGCTCGGTTTGAATGGTCCTGAGCAGGAAACTAATAGTGGGAGTCAGAATACCCACCACAACAACACCGACCTGTCTGGTCCCTTCATTTACTTTAACCGGTACAAAGGCCCGGACTGACGGTCCCAGCACCCCTTCGGCACGTGAGATGTACTCATTATTGGCAAGGGCCGGTACCAGATCGCTTTCATTAAATCTCTTGCCGATCCGGTCCTCAACAGGGTGAGAGTAGCGAATACCATCCATATCCACCACAACAATATACTCCACTCCGGTGGCCAACCTGGTACGTTCGGCCAGCGGCTGGATGTAGGATGTTCCGTCAGGTGTCCCGATATTATTTTGGATTTCATCGGATTGAGCCAGGGTCCGGGCGATAGCCATAGCCCTTAAGCCCGTTTCATCTTCAATTGTGGAGGATATTTTCTCCACCACAATTATTCCGCCGGTGGTGATCGCCAATAAAACTGAGCAAAAAGAGAGGATCGCCATTTTTGTGCGGAGAGTATAGAATTTAGGATTTAATAGAAATAATTTTTTTAAGGAAGACAGCATGGAGGTTATTTAGACAAAATACTTTGAATATCCTGCAAGAAGAGAACTAAATCAACATTTTGTTGCGTAAAAAGCAAAAAGCATTTCCTATTTTATTAGGAAACGCTTGCATATTTCACCATTATTAATAAAATTGCAGAAAGCCTCAACAGCGAAGCCACCTATACTCTGATTTTGTTTAATCAAATAAAGGGAGCGGTTGAGATCAAGCCCCTGCACTTTGACTTCAGATATCCTTTTTAATTCCAGAGCGTCCTTTACCGCGCACCGGGAGACAATACTTACCCCCAAACCAGCCTCCACGGCCGTAATAACAGCCCTGGTACTGCCAAGCTCCATCCCATGGGGAATATCTTCCAAAGATAACCCTTTTGTCTCCAATTTTTTTTCAAGGGTCCGCCTTGTCCCTGAGCCTTGCTCGCGAAAGATCATAACTGATGTTTTAAGTTCGGAAATATCAATAGCACCTGATTTGACCCACGGGTGGCTGGGGTTGACAATAAGTACCATCTCATCCTGCATCCAGGGTGAGCATTCTATTCCATCTCCTTCAACCGGAACCCCGGTTATCCCTAAGTCTATCTCTCTCTCACGCACCCACCTCGTTACCAGCCCGCTTCCGGCAACTTTTAAAGTAACTCGAATTCCAGGGTAAGCTTCCTTAAAGCCTCCGATCAAAAGGGGTAAAACATACTCCCCCGGGATGGTGCTTGCGCCTACCACGAGGGTCCCTGTTTTAAGACCTCTCAGGTCGTCAAGACCTGCTTTAATTTTATGATAATGCCGCAGCATCTTTTTTGCCTCAGGATACAATAGACGACCGGCTTCGGTAAGGATTACCTTCTTGTCGCCACGCTGGAACAAATCAGCCTCCAGGTCTTCCTCCAGCGCCTTAATTTGAAAGCTGACGGCAGGCTGGCTCATATACAGTTGCCGGGCAGCTTTCGTAAAGCTCTGCATTTCAGCTACCCACAAAAAGGCCTCAATTTGTTTAAAATTCATGACACCACCATGCTTTCCACGGTGTTTAATAAGTTATTATTATTATTTCGATAAAAATATTAAAAAACCTTTCTTTGACATGAAAATTATAAAATTCTAATAACCGGGGTTGTCACTACTGTCAGGTAGGACCGTGTTCATTATTTCTCTGGCTGCCGATATAATGGCCAGCCTCACATATTCCTTGGAAAGGCCTCCCTGTACATAAACGTTGTAGGGTTCCCGCAGCGGCCCGTCTGCCGACAATTCAAGAGAAGCGCCCTGAACAAAAGTTCCCGCCGCCATTACCACCGGGTCTCCGTAACCAGGCATGGGCTGCGCTTCCGGGCGTACATATGAGTCAACCGGCGAGGCTGCCTGAAGGCCTCGGCAAAAAGCTAAGACTTTTTCCTGGGTGCCAAGCTTGATCAATTGTACCAAGTCATACCGTTGTTCATTAAACATGGGAAGAACCTCATATCCCAGTTTCTCAAAAAATCTGGCTGTAAAAATACTCCCCTTGATTGCTTCGGCAACGATGTGTGGCGCCAGGTATAATCCCTGGAAAAACAGACGCTGGTTATCTGCGGAAGGCCCGACCTCCGAACCTATACCCGGCGCGCTCCACCGGTTGGCGGCCATGTTCACGTATTTTTCCCGGCCGACCACATAACCCCCGGTTGGGGCGACACCACCACCTGGATTCTTAATCAGTGAGCCGGCGGCAAGGTCTGCTCCAGCGTCGATGGGCTCTTCTTCCTCAACAAACTCACCATAGCAGTTATCAACAAATATCACCGTTTCAGGGTTTCGCTGCCTGATATATTCAATAATTCCTTTCAGTTCCTTAATACTAAGTGGCTTACCGGCTCCGTAACCGCACGAACGTTGCAGGAGCACCATCTTGGTTTTGTCGCACAGTGCCTGGTCGACTCTGTCATAGTCGATACCACCTTCAGGTGTGGGTTCGACCTGTTTGTACGATACCATCAAGTCTTTTAGGGAACCGCTTGCATTATCTCTGATTCCTATAATGGCTCCCAGCGTATCATAAGGCTGACCCTGCACAGCCAGGAGCTCATCTCCGGGTCGCAACACCCCATAGAGGCAAAGGGCTATGGCATGGGTGCCGGAGACGATCTGGTTTCGCACAAGCGCCTTTTCAGCATGGAATACCCTGGCGTACACTTCTTCCAGCGCCTCTCTGCCGGCGTCGCCATAGCCGTAGCCGGTGGAGCCTTTCAGGTGGTATTCACTTACTCTGGCCGCTCTGAAGGCATCAAGCACCTTGCCGTGATTAGCGAGCGCTATTTTATCAATTTGTCTGTAGAAAACTTGAACCTCCTCTTCAACTTCATCTGATAGGAGTTCAAGATCATATAGCTTATTCACCAGCCGCATTTACATCTCCTAATTATTAATATAACTTAAATATCATTTGCTTCTCCGATCAGGTCTTCCCTTTTTAGGAGCATCAAATCATCTCGTGTCATTTTATTCCCGGGCTTTAGAAGCCGTACCGCCTGCCTGCGCATGGCCCTCTCAATCAGGTTCCGGACAAGTCTGGCATTGCCGCTGTTTTCATGGCATTTTTGTTCCTTTTCAATCACAAAACGAAGTTCTTCTCTGGCTCCGCTCGATAGTTCATACTGCTTCTTCTTAAGCATCAAATCGGCAATGTCTAAAAGCTCCAGGCTGCTATAATCAGGAAAGGACAGATGTACCGGGAAACGCGAACGTAAGCCCGGATTGGATTCGACAAACCAGTCCATTTCGTCCTGGTAACCTGCCAGGATTAGAATTAAATTGTCCCTGTGGTCTTCCATTCCCTTTACCAGCGCGTCGATGGCTTCCTTTCCGAAATCCTTTTCCCCGCCCCTGGCCAGGGAATAGGCCTCGTCAATAAAGAGTATGCCTCCCAGGGCCTTTTTAATCTGTTCCCTGGTTTTCTGAGCGGTGTGCCCGATAAATTCACCTACCATATCGGCCCGTTCAACTTCAACCAGGTGGCCTTTTGGCAGGACGCCGACCTCTTTAAAAAGCTTTCCCAGAATTCTGGCCACAGTTGTCTTTCCTGTGCCGGGGTTTCCTTTGAAAATCATATGCAACGACAATGGTTCCACGGCGAGCCGCTCAATTTGTCTGCATTTTTGTATTTCCACGAAAGCATAGATTTCTTCGATAAGCTTTTTAACACCTTTGAGTCCGATTAAGGCATTGAGTTCATTGATTATTTCCTTGGCGTTACGACGCGCTGCCTGGTCGTCGGAAGGCCGGGCTGCAATATACAAGGGTTGGCTAGAATAGACAGGTTTATTGGTCCTAACAGGACCTCTGCCGGGGTTTCCTGCATACTCCTGACCATTCCAAATTTTTATTTTCACCCGGTTTTCGCCACCTCTGCTAGGGCATTAAATCATTTAATGTATACGCCAGCGGTGGACATTTACTACCAAAAAATAAGCCCCTCAGATAGAGAGGCAAAAACCAACTCTATTGCTCAGGAGCTCTTGGCTTCGGAAAAAGATGTGCTGACAGGTTTAAGCGGGCTTATGGTTGATATGGCATGCTTATAAACCATCAGCTGTTTGCCGTCGCTTTCCAGGATTACTGTAAAGTTATCAAAGCCCCTCACCATTCCCTTCAACTGAAAACCATTTACCAGGAATATAGTAACGGGAATATTCTCCTTCCTTACCTGATTTAAAAAAGCGTCTTGTAGGTTAATTTGGGGTTTTGTCATTATAGGAGCTACCTCCGTTGGATATTTTTGTTATTATGTTCTACAAACCTTAAAATACTCCTTCTAAACTTTTGGTTATTTCTTTTGCAACCGCCTTTAAACTGCCGAACTCGTCTATATCAAGCCATCTAATCCTGCCGTCCCTGCGAAACCAAGTCAGCTGCCTCTTGGCAAAACGCCTGGTGTTTCGCTTTAAGAGCTCAACTGCCTGCTCCAAGGATATCTCACCAGTAAGGTAGGCGGCAATCTCCTTATAGCCAAGACTGCGCATGGCGTTTAATTCTTTGCTGTAGCCGGTCTCTAAAAGCCGGCGGACTTCTTCCACAAGCCCGGCCGCAATCATGGCGTCAACCCTTTGCTCTATGCGCCGGTAGAGGCTTGCCCGATCCATATTCAGGCCGAACATAAACAGGCGATAAAGCGGCAGGTGGTATTGGTTTCGTTTCATATAGCTTGAAGCTGGTCTCCCGGTCAGATAATACACCTCAAGGGCACGAATAACCCTCCTGGTATCCCTGGGGTGGAGCTTGGCGGCTGCCTCAGGGTCAACTTCCGCCAGACTCCTGTGGAGTTTGTCGTAACCATCTTGTTCTGCTTCAATCAAGAGACGTTCTCTTAACGCGGGCGCACTACTGGTGGCGCCAAATTCATAAGGGTCAATTACAGCTTTTATATACAACCCGGTCCCGCCAACTAAAATTGGCAAATTGCGTCTAAGCAAAATTTCGGTGATTAGATGGCGAGCCTCTTTTTGGTAGCGCGCGGCGCTGTATTCCTGATCTGGTTCCGCAATATCAATCATATGGTGTGGAATGCCGCGTCTTTCCACCAGGGTAGGCTTGGCGGTTCCGATATCCATATGGCGGTACAACAACATGGAGTCTGCCGAGATGATTTCTCCGCCGACATGTTCAGCCACCAGGACGCTAACCTCGCTTTTCCCTGTAGCTGTAGGACCTGTTATTACTATCAGGGGTTCCATTGCATTCTCTGCTTTATCCTTCATACCATACCCTGCCGATCAATTACACCATAAACCACAGGGGCATACCTTCCGCCACGGATTTCCTTGAAGCCCAAACGCTCGAATTCTTTGCTCCACCGTCGTTCTTTCATTACAACCCTTTTATTGCAGATCTGTAAGGCCATGGCTATTGTTTCACGATCAATAGGCTCAGGATTGGCAATATCTCTCATGGCGTCCATGGCGGGTGATTTTTTTCTGGGTATGCGGAACATCGGATCAAAATAGACAACATCGTAACTTCGGGCCGGCAAGCCGGCCAGGTAATCTTTGTGATGGGAATGCGCTACTTCAATCCTCAGCATAGCCTGGTTGATGTCTTCATCCTGGTAGGTTTTCAACCCATGTGCAACAATAGCCGCTATCAAGATCGAGCTTTCTATCCCGGTGACCTTGCCGCTCGTGCCGGATACATAGCTTGCCACGATGGCATCGGTTCCCAGGCCCAGCGTGCAGTCCAGCAAGGTGTCCCCCGCTCCAAGCGACATCGCTTGTATCATTTGGTCAGTTTTCCCATTTTTTAACTCGTTTATGCGGAGCTTGGCAAGCCCGGGATGGAAAAAAAATTCTGAAATTCCGGTAAAAAAGCTGATTCTTTGTGCAGATACAACCATCATACCGATAACCCCGGTATTAGATATCATTGTTTCAATAGATAAATCATTTCTTGGTATGAATGGTACTGAGAGCTCATCAGACAGCTTATTTGCTAGAGAAACCTGAACCGGCGACGGGCGGTGGGAGGTCGTTACGGCAAAATATTGCTGATTGTAGGTGATGCCTGAGTGACAGCCCGTCACTTAATCTACTCCTTCCTATCAGGTTTAAGCGGGATTTACCTTTTAAAGCGTGTAGCCAGGTCCCGGTAGGTGATTTTAATTACGGCAGGTCTCCCGTGCGGGCAAGTAAAGGGGTTCGCCTTTCCGGAAAGGCTTCTAAGCAGCGCTTCCATAGCGGCCAAAGTAAGCTTTTCCCCTGATTTTACAGCGTTCTTGCATGCTAAGGAGGCAGCCAGCACGTGAAAAAATTCAGTACGTGAGGAATCATTTCCTTTTTCCCTGAAATAATCCAACAGGTCGAAAAATATCGTTTTCTCCTGTCCTGCCGGGAAGCGTGAGGGAACTCCCCGCAATAAAAAAGTGTTTCCTCCAAAGTGCTCTATGATAAAACCTGCTTCAGTAAACCAAAGGATCCTTTCGGTGAGAAGAGCTGCTTCCCGGTAGTCCAGTTCCAGTGTTACCGGCCCCAATAAACACTGGCTCTGGGTAGAGCTCTGCCCGGCCAGGAATTCTTCGTATAAAACTCTTTCGTGAGCGGCGTGTTGGTCAATAATGTAAAGGCCGTCCTCCCCCGCTGCAAGGATATATAAGGGGAGCAGCTGGGCTAGGGGCTGCAACTCAGGGAAAGGAACTACCTGGTTGTCGTAGCCTGCCGGTTCCTCTGCGCCGGCTAACCGGCTTTCTGTCAGTTGACCATATGGCTGTGGCGTTGTTGACGTTATGCTTGGGCTGTTACTCTCCGGTATGATTTGAGCGCTGGATTGCGATTGTACCAGCTCGCTGAATCTTTCCTGCCGGACGGGCGTATCAAACTGGGGCATGACGACCAGTCCTGACTGGTACTTTCTATGGGTTGCTGAGGCTGCTGAAGGAATGAGCGCTTTGGTCCTAAGAGCTTCAAGTAAAGCCCGTTTGACCAGCACAGCCATTTTTTCCTCCTCCAGAAGGCGCACCTCCAGCTTGGCGGGGTGAACATTGACATCCAGAAGCTCCGGGGGGATGGACAGCGACAGTATGACAACCGGTTTTCGCCCTTGTGGAAGCAAGGTCTGGTAAGCTGCTTCAACAGCTGCTGTAACCGGTGTGCAACGCACATAGCGACCGTTGATAACGAGCGTGATATGGTTGCGGGTGCTGCGGCTAATACTGGGTTTTCCTACCATGCCGGTAATCGTTATCCTCTCTTCTGTAAAATTCAGGGGTACCATTTCCCTGGCCATAGCTGCTCCGTAAACTGCTGTTGCGGCATCTGCCAGTCGACCTGAGCCAGCTGAATAAAATACATCCCTCCCCTTCACTCTCATTTCGTAGCGTATATCAGGCCTGGCCAAAGCCAGGCGGGAAACCAGTTCCCCACAGAGGGAACCTTCAGTGGCGGGGCTTTTCATGGTTTTCCGCCTGGCCGGCGTATTATAAAAAAGTTCTTTTACAGTCACGGTGGTACCAGGAGGAGCCCCGGCCGGTACCATGGCAACGAGGGCGCTTCCCTCAACCTGCGCCTGGGCGCCGGTCATCGCGTCATGAGTCCTGGTTGTAACCGTTAGCTTAGAGACTGCGGCGATGCTGGGCAAGGCTTCACCTCTAAAGCCTAGAGTATAGATACAGGCAAGATCGCCGGTTGAAGTGATTTTGCTGGTGGCGTGTCGCTGGAAGGCGAGTTCTAAATCATCTCCTTCTATACCACAGCCGTCGTCGGAGACGGTTATCATCGACAGACCGCCGTCCTCGATATCTATGGCTATACGGCGAGCTCCGGCGTCAATTGAATTTTCCACAAGTTCCTTTACCACCGAGGAAGGACGCTCCACAACTTCTCCGGCAGCGATCTGGTCCGCAGTATATTTATCAAGTACGATTATCCTGGCCAAGTTTTGCTCCTCCGTCCTATGGACGCCATTCCTTACCCGCTTTCGTGTCATAACCCAGAAGGTAATCTGAAGACTTATCCTGTAGATAAATATAGTTGTACCCAACTGATTTCTTTGCGCCGGTATACAGGTCCGCAGCCTCATTACGGCATTTTGAGCAGGCGCCGAAAGGCACCGAAAGGCAAAGGACTTTACCGGCCTGGCCAAAACCGTGGGACACCTCTGATTCAATGGATAAGTAACCGGTGCAGTTGCTGCAAATTCTAAGCTTTTCGGTCTGGTGTTCTTCAATATAGTCGGTATCGTAAAAAATTAATTTTTCCCTCTCGTAATATCCGTTTACTGTTTTACCCCGGCCGGTTAAAGTGGTATCACGATTCTTCCAGTGCTTTAATAGTCCGTCCACCAGCCTTTTTAACTGTTCGGTCCGCTGGGAAGTTTCCTTGAAACGGCCCGGCCAGAAGTCAGGTTCCCGTACATTGCTGTAGTCAAGGCCGGCCAGAGCCAGAATAATGGCCATGTTAACGTAAGGCAGAGCGGTTTCGATGGCATAGCCACCTTCCAGCACAGCCAGGTCCGGTCGAAGTTTTTCTGTGAGTCTGGCGTATCCCTGGGCGGTGATACGCATACTCCCGAGAGGATCGGTATAGTGGTTGTCCTGTCCTGCCGAATTTACGACAAAGTCCGGTCTAAACTCCTCCAGGACCGGCAAAATAAGGTTGTCTACGATATACAGCAGGCTGTCGTCAGTTGTGCCTGGCGGTAGCGGGATATTGATAGTGCGCGCGTAGGCGCACGGACCGCCCAGTTCGTAAATGAAACCAGTACCAGGGTACAACGTGCGGCCGTCCTGATGAAAGGAAATAAAAAGAACATCCGGATCGTGCCAGAAAATATCCTGTGTTCCGTCACCGTGATGTACATCTGTATCGATAATGGCAACCTTTTTGATCCCGTGACGGCTGCGCAGGTACTCGACCATAACCGCTTCATTGTTGATATTGCAGAATCCCCGGTTGCCATGTACCACCCGCATGGCGTGATGGCCGGGCGGTCGGACCAGCGCAAAACCGTTATCAATAAGCCCTGCAACTATCTGATCTGCCAGCGTGATGGCCGCGCCGGCCGCAATCAGGTGGGCTTCGGTAGTCTGTGATTCAACCTGCGGGACGCAGAAGTGGGTTCTGGCGATATCATGAATAGAAGCTAGTTGAGGTGTGAATTCAGCTATCTGTGGTAAGTCGATAATCCCTTCCTCAAATATTTGGTCACGGGTGTAGAGGAGCCGCTCTTCCCGTTCCGGGTGGGTGGGGGAAATGGCCCAGTCAAAAGCAGGGAAAAAAATCAGCCCGGTCTGTTTGCACCTGATCTTTCTCACCCTTCTTGCCCCCCTGCTTCAATTCTCCCCGTAATACCCCTGGGAGTTTGTACCGTTATATCTATAAGCCTGCCCTTTGTTTGCCAGTCCCTGACCATATTGAAAACTTCCTGATGGGTTACCTCAAGTTGTTCCGGTTTAACATCCAGTCCATGTCTTGCGGCCATCCGGATTAAGCGCTCTCTTACAATATCCAGGGCTTGTTTCTCATTAAATTGCTTGCTGTCAATTTTCCCCTCGAAGCCTTCTTCCTGCAACAGGTAACTGCCCCGCTCAGTATCAGCCCTCAGGCTGAGCTGCAGGGTGGTTTTAGCCACTGCAGCGCCGACGGCGTTGGCGACCGCAGCGTAGGGAGGTATGATCGAACGGGATCCCAACTTTTCCGCAATCCGGTCTACCAAACCGTTGGCCCCGCCCCCTACTCCTACAACAGTCGAAGGTCGCACCTTTCTCTTTTGCAGTATTTCCCATACCCGATAGGCCGGTTCCAGTTCCCACTCCTGAAACATCTTATTAATCTGGGATGAAATACCATCTACTACCAGGTTAAGAATTTTCTCAGCGATGACACGGCTCCCGTTTCTCTCTCCCAGTATCGCCATTGCCTCCGCAGCCCTGTTTTGATCACCCAGGGTTGTTAAGCCGAGTACCCTTAACGCGTCGGTTGGTGTTGGGACAGGCCCCCCCATGCAGTAGGCCGGACCCATCCTTTTGCCGTGTATAATTATTTCATTTCCCATTCGTTCGAGTACGCTGTCCCCGCCTATGGGAACGGATTTGACTGCCAGTGTGCGCACTTGCGTCAACTGGCCTTCAATACGGGCGCCTTTAGCTGAGAGAAGAGGTTGTCCGTTTAAGATCAGGGCCAGGTCTGTGGTTGTTCCGCCGATATCAGCGATTACCGCAGTTTCACCCGGAGAGGTTAAGGCCAGTGCCCCGAGGGTGCTGGCAGCAGGCCCTGAAAAGATAGTTTCCACCGGTATCTTATCAGAATTTTCCATGGGCAGCGTACCGCCGTCAGCTTTTAAGATCAATGCTTCGGCAGTTATTTGACGCTCGGCCAGGGACTGCCGTACCAGGTTCAAAAAGTGGTGAAAAGACTCACGCGTGGCAGCGGTCAGGTAGGTGGTTACAACCCTTCTTGGAAAGTTTAGCTGTCCACCCGCCAGATGACCGAGTTCAACCTCCCAGTCGGGGTATTTTTCTTTGATTCGCATCGCCAGGCGTTTTTCATGGGATGTATTGCGTGGTGAAAATTTGCCGATTACGCATACTTTTTTAAAGCCCTGGTCAGCTATTTCATCAAGCGCCGCTTCGACCTCCCGTTCCTTTAAGGAAACAGTTTCTCTTCCCCGGTAGTCAATAGTACCGGTTAATATGCGAGTGAAGGTGTTAAACTGGTAATACGTATAGCTCAAGCCGGGACCGGGGATAAGGAGCAAAGCCACCGGATCATATTTTCGCTCGGCAATCAGGTTGGTAATCATGGTGGTGCTGAAAACAATCCTTTTTAAACGGCCGGGGTCGACATCCTGCAAGACTTTATCTAGAGCCTCGAGAATTGAACCAAGCAGGTTTTTTCCGCTTGGCGCCTTGGCACTTGCCTTTATTTGGTTTTTTTCTAATAATACCGCGTCGGTATACGTACCTCCTACATCAACTCCTATGTACATACTATATCCCACCTTCTACCATAATGCAGCTCACTTAAAAATCTGTTTGAGTTCCTGCTGTAAGTGGTATAGTTGGTTAAGCGCCTCCAGTGGCGTCATACTGAGGACATCCAGGCGTCTGAGTTTTTGTAAAAGAGCTTGTTCGCGTTCATTAAGCGTCACTGCCTCATTCTTACGGTGACTCTCCCTGCAGGCTGCTGCCTCTACAGCGCCTTCGCCTGTTTCAAGTCCCCGCAATACATCAGTTGCCCGTTTTACAATTTCGTCAGGCAATCCGGCCAGCCTGGCAACGTGGATGCCATAACTGCGGTCTGATTTACCCGCCACTACCTTGCGTAAAAAAACAATGTTCTCTCCGTCTTCCTTTACCGCTACGTTGTAATTTATGATTCCTTCGATCTGGTCAAGGTCGGTCAATTCGTGATAATGGGTTGAAAACAGGGTCTTGGCGCCTATTCTGGTATGGATGTACTCAACCAGCGCTCGGGCGATGCTGATCCCGTCGTAAGTGCTGGTGCCGCGCCCAACCTCGTCCATAATGATGAGGCTCCTTTTCGTAGCGCCCTGTACAATAGCCCGGCATTCGTTCATTTCCATCATAAAAGTGCTTTGTCCTGTGGCCAGGTCGTCAGCGGCTCCCACCCTGGTGAAAATCCGGTCCACCAGCGGGATTTGGGCTGACGCTGCCGGTACGAAGCTGCCTGATTGCGCCATCATGATGATTAAGGCTACCTGGCGCATATAGGTGCTTTTACCGGCCATATTAGGTCCTGTAATCATGACCAGGCGGCTTTTTTGATTATCCATGATGGTATCATTGGGGACAAACTTCTCTCTCAGTACTTGTTCCAGGACAGGGTGCCTCCCGTCCTTGATGATCAGTTCCCCATCCCCGTCAATTCCCGGTCGCACATACCGGCCCACCGCTGCCGCCTCGGCCAGCGAATAGAGCGCGTCGGCTCTGGCGATCGCTGCAGCTGTCGCTTGTAGCCGTTGGATGGCGCCGGTGAACTGGTCCCGGATCTCGCAGAAAATTTGATATTCCAACTGCATCAGGCGATCCTCGGCGCCCAAAACCAGGTCCTCATATTCCTTGAGTTCCGGGGTGATAAAGCGCTCTGCATTGGCCAGGGTCTGTTTGCGCTGGTAATCCTGCGGGACCTGCTCCAGGTTGGCCCTGGTAACCTCAATATAATAGCCAAATACCTTGTTAAAGCCCACCTTAAGGGATTTTATTCCGGTGCGGGCGCGTTCCTGTTCTTCCAGGCCGGCCAGCATAGATCTTCCTTCCTGTCTGACCAGCCTCAGCCGGTCGACTTCAGCATGAAAGCCTGTTTTGATAATGCCGCCGTCCCTGAGCGACAAAGGCGGGTTATCATTGATGGCCCCCTCCAGCAGTTCGCGGAGGTCTTCCATGGGGTCGATGTCACGACCCGTGTCCTGTAAAAGTGTCGCCTTGTACTGCCTCAAAAGCCCCTGCAAGTCCGGGAGGCAACCCAGTGATTTTTTCAAAGCAATCATGTCACGGGCATTGATGGTTCCGAAGGAAATCCTGCCGGCCAGCCGTTCCAGATCATAGATGCCCTTTAGCAGATCCTTCAGATCGTTGCGCATCAACATCTGCTGCAAGAGCTCATCCACTGCGTCCAGCCGCAGCACAATTTCATCTTTTTCAAGCAGGGGCTGTTCGAGCCAATTTCTAATCAGCCGCCCGCCCATTGCCGTTACCGTATAGTCTAAAACGGCCAGCAGGGTATTGCGGCGGGAGCCGTCTGACAGAGATCTGGTCAGCTCCAGGTTGCGCCTGGTTGAAGCGTCTAAGAGCATAAATCTGCCGGGATGGTAATAGTTTAGCTGCCTGATATGGGACAGATCTCTTTTTTGCGTATCCCGGAGGTATTTGAGAAGGGCCCCGGCGGCTGGAATGATCAACTCAAAGCCCGGGTCTTTGATATTTCCCGGGCAGTCCCGTCCAAACTGGTCTTCAAGTTCACGCAGAGCCTGTAAACGGTCGTAAGCCTCGTCCAGGTAAGCGCTGACTGTTACTGAACCGGCTAGCGCCAGGTCTTCACTGAGACGTTCTGCCTGAGAGAGCGGGAGAAGAACCTCAGCCGGCAGCAACCGGGCCAGTTCCTCAGTGAGCCTTATCCTCCCTTTTTCACCGGCAAAGGCGCTGACCATAAAAACACCTGTGGAGATATCGGTCATGGCAAAGCTGTAGTTGCTTCCATCCATGGCAATGCTCACAAGGTAGTTGTTTTGCTTTTCTTCCAGGAGATGACCTTCCATGACAGTGCCCGGGGTGATTACCCTGGTTACTTCCCGCCTGACGATTCCTTTGGCAGAAGCGGGGTCTTCCACCTGCTCGCAAATCGCTACCCGATACCTTTTGGCCAGGAGTCTGGCTATATAACCGTCCGCCGCATGATAGGGAAAGCCGCACATGGGTACTCGTTCGCTTCCCCCGCCATCCCTGCCGGTCAGAGCGATCTCAAGCTCACGTGAAGCCAGGCGGGCGTCGTCAAAAAACATTTCATAAAAATCGCCCAATCTAAAAAAAAGGATAGTATCCGGGTACTGCTGCTTTATTTCAAGATACTGCTTAATCATTGGTGTGAAATTCACCGGAACACCTCCTGGTGTTCATTATAACATATGGTATTCTAAACCAAAAGAAAAACCCGGTATGGGCTAAATCAAGTCCAAACAGGGTCAAATATATACACAAAATATTAATAACACCATCATAGAAATTACATTAAAGAAAAGTTAACTGCAGCCACACCCGCAGTCGTGGCCGGGGTGACACTCGTCTTCAGAACCACATCCCCCACCAATACCGATAAAGTCGCTGATAATTTTATTAACCTGATCAAGAATTGTTTCAAATTTCTCCTGGGCCTGAAAAAAATTATTGATGTAGGGATTGTTAAACATTCTTTTCTGACAATCCGCAAATTCTATCTGCTGGGACTCTGAAAGGGGCAGTCCCTGGGCCTGCATACTCTGCAAGGCATGCTGCAAACTATAGAATTCCTGGAGGATGCTTTGGGCCTCAGGATTCTGCATCATTCTCATTTCCGCTTCCCTTACGTTTTGGAATTCCTTCGAATTGGATAGTTCAAGGCCCAGTTCCCTGGCCTTGTTCAGGATAGCTTCCGACATGTTTTCACCTCGTTTCTTAAACCTAAAATAAATATTTTCTTTCAGATTTTTCCCCTGCCGATTAAACAGGAGGCAGTGTCACAGAATTCAACTGCTTAGCCATAGGAACCGTTTGGTCAACCTGGCGAATCTGGTTAAGTACCTGGCGTACAACCGAAAGGGGTTCCAGCCAACCACTCTAGTTGCCCTGACCTCCTCGCCCGCGTGTTGTTGCGACGCATCATCGGTTTTAACTGCTAGAAACTTTTTATCCTTTCATTGTTTTATTAATAAACCCTCCAGGTAAGCCAGGTGCGCCCTGGTAATCGTTACATGCGCAGTAGAGCCCGTTAACGTTTTGTCCCCAGCAAAAACAACAGTTTTATTGCCCCTGGACTTGCCGTACAAAAGACCTGGGCCGATGTTGCTTTCTCCTTCGACCAGGACCTCCTGCTGTGAACCCTCCTCCTCCTCATTTTTTTCCATGCTGATGGTGTTTTGCAGCTTAATTAAATCCTGAATGCGCTGCTTTTTTATTTCATCCGGCACCTGTTCCGTCATTCCGGCCGCAGGTGTGCCGGGCCTGGCGTTATATACAAAAGTATAGGAGCTGTCAAAGCGGACCTCCCTGATCAGGTCCATGGTAGCCCGGAAATCGCCGTCGTCTTCACCCGGAAACCCGACCATGATATCTGTGGTTATCGTTGCCGCAGGGATATATTGCCTGATTTTTTCAACTAAGCGCAAGTAATGCTCTCTGTTATAGCCTCTGTGCATTTTTTCCAGGATGCGGCTGCTGCCCGACTGGACCGGCAGGTGAAAGTGCTCGCATACCTTGCCTAGCCGCGCTATTGTGCGAATCAGCTCCTCGTTGAAGTCACGGGGGTGGGAGGTCATATACCGGATCCGTTCAATACCGCTCACACCGTCCAGCTTTTTCAGTAAGCCCGCAAAATCGAGCGGTTTTTTAAAATCTTTGCCATAGGAGTTAACATTTTGGCCCAGCAAAACTATTTCTTTAAATCCGTCCCCTGCCAGACCGAGCATTTCCTTGATTATATCATCCGGCTCGCGACTCCTTTCCCTGCCCCTGACGTAGGGTACGATACAGTAGGTGCAATAGTTGTCGCAACCATGCGTAATGGTGACCCAGGCCCGCAGTCCTTCCTTTCTGGCAGCGGGAAGGCCTTCCATGATTTCATCCGGTTCAGTCAAGATTTCCAGAACGGGTTTTCTTTCAGCTAAAATCCGGTCAATAAAAATAGGCAGCTGTTGTACATTATGGGTTCCAAAAATCATATCCACATAGGGAAAAAGCTGCCGCAGCCTGGCACCCATACCTTCCTGCTGCGGCATACAGCCGCAAACTCCGATAATCATGGCTGGATTCGAACGCTTTCGGCTCTTTAACCGGCCCAGATAAGAAAAGACTTTGTTCTCAGCTGTTGCCCGGATACAGCATGTATTCAAGAGGACCAGATCAGCTGTACCGGTATCTTCAGTTGGACGGTACCCCTTTGCCTCAAGCATACCGGCCAGAATTTCTGAATCGTGCTCGTTCATCTGGCAGCCGAAGGTTTTAATGATATAGGATTTCAAAATGCAATAAAAACCTTCCTTTTCCTAAAGATGCAAAACTATTATACAGGTAAATAATACTGAATGCAAATTAGCTTATCTAGTGATGAATGTAATTAACAATAATGTGTCCTGGTGATAAAACGAGGAATTTTCCATTAATTGAAGAATACCAATTGTAGGTATTACCACAGTGTATGACGGGAGGAGTCGGGATGTTGGAAAAATTAGCGGGAATCATAGTGATTTTAGGGCTAATTTTATCTGTAGTTGGTGAGTTTATTAACTCAAACCAAATCAGAACATATGGGATGCTACTCCTTTTGGCCACGGTCACAGTCGCAGGAATCCGGTATATCCGGTTTCACCTGCACAACCCGGCTGTTGAGTTTGAGGGAGTATGTATTGAATATAAGCGTCTTTCTACGCACTGTGTTCTCTCCATAAGGACCGGATGGTCAGATGTATATTATGGGCAAGCCAGCTTAAAAACAGGCGACGGAATTAAAGTAGGAGATAAAATAAAGGTTAAGGTCAGGGGCAGGTATATCCTGGAGGTGAGCCATTGAAACGGAAACGATTGATGACGGGCAAGCTTAATTGTTGCCCTCGTCAAAAATAATAATTTCGCAGTACAAGTGGCAGCTGCGGCATAATAAATTATGCTGTCCCGGCTCGATCTCAACAACCAGTTCGGTGGAGCCGCATTTAGGACAGTAGTTAAGCAGCTTAGTCGCCATACTAATCACCTCATCTAGAATTTGCACAGCAGGTATAAAAATCACCAGTTTAGGAACACTTCAGTTAGCGTTAAAAGGAGGTGTTTTTAAAATTGGTAGATACCGGTGTTAAGGCTGAAATCCAACACTGTATCAGAAATGCCCAGGACTGTATGATGGAAATGGGAAAAGTTCTGGAGAAGCTTCCTGAGCAAAGCCATAGCGAAAAACCACATTTAATGGAGCTATGTCAAAAAACAGGAGTGCTGTTACAAGAAGCCCAGCAGCGATGTGAAAAGGTATTTTAAGAGTTCCCCGGCAGCGCCGGG
The DNA here is from genome assembly GCF_004369245.1 of Pelotomaculum sp. FP. Classification (NCBI taxonomy): domain Bacteria; kingdom Bacillati; phylum Bacillota; class Clostridia; order Eubacteriales; family Desulfotomaculaceae; genus Pelotomaculum; species Pelotomaculum sp. FP. The sequence continues at coordinate 36,120 of NZ_QFGB01000019.1, forward strand.
GAACTATCTTTTACTCTATCCCCTTTTTCCTGCGATATGATCATGATATAATTTTTTTGTTCAGTTCTTCAAGCGCAAAGTAACTGCTTCAACTGCCTGTGGCCGGGAAGGGAGGGAGTAAAAGTGCTGATAGAAGACCTGGAAGCGGCAAGGCAACTAATTGAAATGCAAATAAAAGATATTGCGCATGTTATCACCAAGGCGCCCTACGGGTTTGAATACACATTCTGGGAGGACTTCACCGCTAAAATTATTGATCGCATATATGGAAATGAATCCTCCCAGCGCCATGGGTTCGAACAGGCCGGCCGGGGAGGTTGTTTTTCTGTTTTCGAGTCCTATTCAGAGCACCAGAGACGTGAGGACTTTATAGAAATTCTCAACTGCAAAAAGGACTACCTGGAAAACCTGATCCGGGAACTGGAAAACCGCCAGCGTTCAAATGCCGGTAACCCGGCTGAAGAAAGCCATCCGGATGGTTCAAGGCTTTTTAATGATTTAGATGCGTTGTTAAATTCAGAGGAAGTCTCGCCCCTGGACCGCACCATAGCTGAAATTTTATCTGGCATACAAGACCCTGCTGTATTGCAGGAAGCACGCCAACACCTCCTCGAACTTCGTGAAGAACTGTTAACGGCGAGCCCTTCCTGGTCCAGGATGAAAAAGCCGATGGTCTGGTTGATTGAGTTTGGCAAAAAAGAATTTTTTGCGATCCTTCCTTTTATTGCTGTCTATATAAGGAAGATTTCGGACTAAGGGAATTACTTGACTAACGTAACCCGGCAATTGGCCTCGTGAATAACTTTATGACTCACACTGCCGATGGCTGTACCGCGGAGTTCGCTTACCCCGCGACTGCCCATGATAATATGATCATAGGCGCCCCGCTCAGCAAATGCGATAATGACTGCGGCGGGGTCACCTTTTTCGATGTAACCCTGTACATTCTGGCCCTCACTGGTGAATATCCGGACCGTATTGTCCAAAATATCCTTACCTTTGGCCTCAATAGTCCCGTCAATAGTCTCAAACATATCCTTCGTTTGATTGTTAAGACCTTCCTTTTCCGGAAGAACAACCAGGACATCAAGCTTCATATCCGGGTTGAGTTTCATCAATCGCGCAGCGTAGGCTGCAGCCTTTGCCGCAGTGATCGAACCGTCACTGGGCAGCAACACCTTGCTTTTCAGCATAAGGGCCTCCTCCTTGTGAGTCTTCTTACTTTTGCCAAACTCTTGTGATAAACGCAACGGACAAGGATATTTTACCCAGAGACTACCTGAAATACCAAACTATATTCGTTTACTCGCGCTTATTTGCCAGCAGTTCAGCCAGTTGGAGGATTCTGCGGGCACGGTTGGCGATAGGGTATTCAATCATTTTCCCGTCCACCTGTAAAATAGCCTGTCCCTTGGCTTCGGACTCGTCAAAAACAACTACAATCTTTTTGGCCCAGGCAATTTCCTCCGCCGTGGGGGCGAATACTTCGTTTAAAGGCGCGATTTGTCCAGGGTGGATGGCAAGTTTGCCTTGGAAGCCCATCTGGCGCACTAATTTGGCGTCCGCCACCAGACCTTCAATATCCTTAAAATCCGGATAAACCGTATCAATGGGAGCTTCTATGCCCGCCGCGCGGGAAGCCACGACAAGCTGTGAACGGGCGTAAAAGAGTTCTGAACCGGCTTTGGAAAAGCTGGTTCCGATATCCTGGACATAGTCGACTCCTCCCAGGAACATCCTGCTGACACGCGGGGAGGCGGCGGCAATGGCATAGGCGTTCATAATCGCGTTAGCGCTTTCGATAAAAGGTATTATTTCCAAGGCGCCTGGCGGGAGTCCTCTTTCCTTTTCAAACAATCTCATCAGCCAATCAATTTGACGGATTTCCTCGGCGGACTCGGATTTTGCCAACACAACGCCTTTTATACCTTGAACCACCGATGCCTGGAGGTCGGCCAGGATAAAATCAGTTTGGGCGCTGTTAACCCGGATGAATACATCCCCCCGGCGGGGTAATGTAAGGGCTTCTTTAAGCGACTGCCTGGCATGGGCCTTTTCGCTGATCGCCACGGCATCCTCCAGGTCGAGCACAACCCCATCGGCGTTTAACATCAGCGCCTTGCCCGCCTTGCGCAGGTTGTCCGCGGGTACAAATAACATGGTACGGTAAAGTGACACGGCTATACCTCCTCCTAAGGATTCTTTTACTGAATATTCTCCCCGATTATGCCCTTTCCTTTTTCTGCCTGAACTTTTAAGAGTCTTTTTATGGACATAGATTTAATGTGAATGATATAATTGAACTTGAAAATATTGGGAGGTGAAAAGGTTGGAAGACCAAATCAACCAGCTTATTATAAAGGGTAATGATAGCGGTTCCGTTAAGATATCCGATGAAGTGGTCAAAATCATTGCAGGCATGGCCGCCATGGAGATCCAGGGTGTAAGCGGAATGACCGGGGGAATAGCCGGTGGACTTGCCGAGAAACTGGGACGCAAAAACCTGTCCAGGGGAGTTAAAGCAGAAGTTGGCGAGCAAGAAGCAACTATAGATATTTTTGTTATTGTTGAATACGGCGCCCCTATCAAAGATGTGGCCTGCCAGATTCAAACAAAAGTAAAAAACGCCGTGGAAAGCATGACCGGTTTAAGAGTCCTGGAAGTCAACGTAAATGTACAGGGTGTTTCCTTTGGCACAGAGAACAAGGATGAAGACGGGCGGATAAAATAGAGATGATTTTCCCGAAGATGGTTAGAATCAGGCAGACCTTGCCGAGCCTGCCGCTGGCTGTGATCCTGCAGCAGAAGTAAGAAAGACGCTGGTTGACGCGGGCTTTGCGTCTAAAATCAGGCCGGGCGCGCTGGTGGGTATCACTGCCGGCAGCAGGGGGATCAGAAATATTGCCTTAATCCTGCGGCAAGTTGTTGATCTGGTAAAATCTCTGGGTGGAAGGCCGATTATACTTGCCGCCATGGGCAGCCATGGCGGCGGCGTCCCGGAAGGACAATTAGCGTTGCTTAATTCACTCGGCATATCGGAAGACAGGTTGGGAGCTCCCCTGGATTGCACAATCTATTCGCTGGTTGTCGGCAGGGCCTTTTACGGGGATGTATTCATTAACAAAAGTGCGCTGCAATGTGACGCTATTGTTGTTGTTAACCGTATCAAGCCTCATACCTCATTTCATGGAGACCACGAAAGCGGTCTACTGAAAATGCTGGCCGTAGGTCTGGGCGGGCCGGCGGGGGCCGCTTCCCTGCATGGCTGCGAGCCGGGACTCCTGTCCAGAGCGGTGGCAGAGGGTGGTCTGGTAGTATTGAATAATGTTCCGGTGGTACTGGGACTGGCCGTGCTGGAAGACTCCTACGAACAGACGCGCAAGCTGGTTGCCCTGCAACCGGAAGATTTTTTGCATGGCGAAAAGAGCCTGCTGGAGGAAGCCAGACAGTTTTTGCCGGGTCTTCCGACGGCTGACCTGGATGTCCTAGTTGTTGATCAAATAGGTAAAAACATCAGCGGCACAGGAATGGATACAAATGTCATCGGCCGGTTAAGGATCCAGGGTTCAACAGAGCCGCAAATCCCACGTTTTAAAAGAATCGTAGTCCTGGACATAGCGCGGGAAGCGCACGGCAACGCTTATGGTATAGGATTGGCTGACTTCACGACAGAGCGCCTGGTGGCCAGTCTGGATCGCCGGGTTGTAAATCTCAATGCTCTTACCAGTACCTTCGTCCAGCGGGCCATGATCCCCATGAGCCTGCCCAATGACCGGGACGCGATTGCAGCAGCGATCAGGAGCCTTGGCGTGAGGGCTGGCGCTGAGTTAAAGATAGCCCGTATCTATAACACCCTGCGCCTGTCCGAGATGCTTGTTTCTGTAAAGGTCCTCCAGGAGATTGAACACCTGCCTTTCATTCAGGTTCTAGGAGCGCCGGAAGAGATTGCTTTTACTGCAGAAGGAAACCTAACTCCTTTTTGTTCGTTCTTTTAGGTGACAAGTAAAAGCCTGGTGTGTGTTTTCAGCACTGCAGTCAACTTTAGTTCGGCTGCCGCCGTAAAACCACATGATATGATGTAGATTAACCGGGCAACTGATGAATAGTGCGTGACGCCATTAACCAGATCCTGCTTGCGCTGTTAAATAACTTACCACCGGTTGATCCGCTTCGGCGAAATGGAAGCTTTTTAAATCCCCGGCGCCCACCCATCTGAAGTCATGGCAATCCTTTGTCTTTGCCTCTCCTCCCTGATAACTGCACCGGTAAGTGTAAAATCACCCTTAGTTCTTTGTACTGGTGTTCTACAATCATCAAGCGATCCCCAACCCGGATATCAAGGTCTAGCTCCTCCTTGATTTCCCTCCTCAGGCATTCCTCCGGGCTTTCGCCAGGCTCAATCTTGCCGCCGGGGAACTCCCACTTAAGACCCCTGTGGGCACCTTTTAAACGTTGGGATATTAGTATCTCACTGCCTCGTTCAATGATTGCGGCGGTAACGTTTAATGTTTGCATTATTAGGGTAACCGGCCCGGCGGTTACCGCTTCCCCCCTACCATGCTTTCTTCAATACAGTGATAGTCTTCAAAGCATATTAATTCTTATTTCAATATAATTAGCCATTAGCCCTGCTTTAAAAATAATACTCTGGATGCCTTTAAAAAACTGTGGGTGCGAATTAAATGTGAAAATAGTTTTGCAGCCAATATAAATTTGAGTGTATCGCAATGGTAAAGGTCATTATTCACTGGTTTTCGAAAAGCCTTTGGGGTAGTGGGCTTGGGGTTATCCTCCGCTCTCTTCGCAATTCTCCATTTGTGCAACATGAGCGTTATACCGACCGCATCTACAGACTGCCATCCGGTAGCTACGCGCTATTTAAGCTTTGATGCATGCAATGCACGCGCTAAGGAACGCACCCAGGTGCTCCGCTTGCTCCGGAAAACCCCAAGCCCGCAAGTCAAGCCTTTTCGAGCAATATTCTTGAGACAGGTGAGCGGCATGATTACCCACTACTATATAAATTTTGCCTTATCTAGACCGAAAAAACAATAAATGCCCTCCCGTTGGGAAGGGCATTTTTGGTTTTTAAGCAATTCTTTGCATGTCCAGATGCCGTGTTATGGCCTCCTGATAAAGCTGGAGGTATTCCACCCCCGAGCGGGCCCAGGAAAAGTCCAGTTCCATAGCATTTTTAACCAGATACTGCCATTGTTCCGGTTGCTCCCGGTACAGCTGTAAGGCCTTTTTTATAGAGTGAAGCAGGGCCATACCTGCATACTCAGAGAAGCCGAAGCCGTTTCCGGAACCGGTGGCGGGATTGTAATCGTTAACCGTATCGGCCAAACCACCGGTAAAGCGTACTATTGGTATGGTTCCATAACGAAGGCTGATCAATTGACCCAGCCCGCAAGGTTCAAACCTGGACGGCATCAGGAACATGTCCGAACCCGCGTAAATCCGCTGCGCCAGTATAGCGTTAAATCCAATATATAAGCCTATTTTCTCAGGATAGCGGCTTTTAATATTTTCAAATAGCTGTTCATAATGTGGTTCTCCGCTTCCTAAAACAACAATCTGGATATCTTCCTGCATGAGCCGGTCTATTATCTCGCTGATCAGGTCCAGTCCCTTTTGGTCAACCAGCCTCGTAATTAAGCCAATTACCGGGATATCCCTCTCCGGCAGCCCCATCTCCTTCTGGAGCGCAAACTTATTTTCTTTTTTATTAGAAACGCTGAACTGATCAAAATTGCGATGGATCCGTGGATCTGTCCGCGGATTAAACTCATGGTAGTTAATCCCGTTAACAATGCCAAACAAGTCGGCAGAGCGCTTACGGAGCAGCCCGTCCATTCTTTCACCCAGATCGGGTCGCTGAATTTCTGCCGCATAAGTGCGGCTTACGGTGTTGATGATATCCGCATACAGAATGCCGGCCTTCATATAGCTAACGCTGCCAAAGAACTCAAGGAGGTCCGGGTGAAAATATTCCTCCCCTAAGTTCAGCAGTTTTAAGGTATCTTTCGAAAAATTACCCTGGTATTGCAGATTGTGAATGGTGAAAACCGTAGCTATCCGGTTGTAGAAAGGATCCTGGCGATAGTGGGTTTTTAAAAGAAGTGGTATCGGCCCGCTTTGCCAATCATTGCAGTGGATGATATCAGGCTGCCATTCCAACTTGGGGAGCATTTCCAGGACAGCCCGGCAGAAGAAAGCAAACCGCTCCGCCTCATCATCGAACATATACATTCTATCACGATAAAAGTAATGATAGTTTTCAACCATATACACGGGAATTGTTTTATGTGCGCCCTGGTAGTGAGATTCAATAGAGCTTTCTTTAATGATGGCGGTTTCATAGCGGTTCTTAAAGTGCACGGGAAAATCAAGACGGTAGGCAGCGCCTTCAATTTGGCGGTAACGGGGCATAACGACTCTGACGTCATTGCCGGCATTGTCATTTCCAACCAAAGCAAGTGCCTTAGGCAGCGAACCGGCTACATCGGCAAGTCCGCCTGTTTTAGCGAACGGGACAACTTCTGAGGATACTAACAGGATTTTTAAGGGACGATCAAACATACCGGGGTACCTCCAATTCAGATTCTTTTTGTAAAGGATAGAACTCCTGTATTTCTCGCAAGGCCTGGGCAGCTATCTCAGGTGGGGTGGGGTTGATATAATATCCCGTACCCAGTTCAAAACCGGCTATAGTAGTCAGGCGGGGCAGTATTTCCAGATGCCAGTGATAATTTCCATGGTCATCCTGTACGTTAACGGGTGATGTGTGCAGCACTATGTTATAGGGTATGTTCTTAATCATCAAGGTCATTTTGCGAACAACAGACCTCAGCATAGCCGCCAGGTCCTGCACCTGTTGTGCTCTGATCTGCCCGAAATCGGACTGGTGTTCAGTAGGGACAATCCAGGTTTCAAAGGGAAAACGTGAAGCAAAAGGCGCAAAGCAGACAAAATGCCGGTTCTCAGCAACCAGTCTTTCCCCTTCCCTCAACTCCTGCGCGATAATATCGCACAGGGCGCATCTGTCATGTCGGTTATGGTATTCATTCATCCCGGTTATTTCCGCATTGACCTCGCTCGGTATCTGAGGTGTCGCAATCAGCTGCGAATGGGTGTGTTCCAGTGAAGCGCCGGCCGTGTGGCCGGTGTTTTTAAATATTTGAATATATTTCAACCTTTGGTCTTTGCGAAGATCCAGGGATCGATCACGCCAGCCCCAGACGACCTCCTCCACCTGTTTCACTGATTGCGTATCAAGCCCTGGCTCATGTTTGGTTGACTCAACGATAACCTCATGCGCGCCCACCCCGCGCATGAACTGGTAAACACCGCGTTCCTGCAGGTAGGGTTGGCCCTCGATGTCAACTGCGGGAAACTTGTTTGGCACTACCCGCATCCACCAGCCGGGAGTGTCCCTGCCGGTTCCCTGTTCGCGATAAGCGATTATTTCCGGAGGGGTCTCTTTTTCGTGGCCTTCGCATAAAGGACATTCGCTGGAACTCTTTTCATCCCTGATCTCTTTGTAGTTGGAAGGGCGTTTGGAGCGTTCTGTGGCGATGACAACCCACCGGTCAACGATGGGGTCCTTCCTCCATTCGGACATTTTAGTACCTCCCGCAAAATAAGCTTAAATTGACACTAAACATTATAGTCAGCCGCAAAATCAATTGTGAACCAGTTACTACCAGTTATGTAGCGCTATTGATCTATTTGTTTTGCCGGGCACAAGGGACAATTAAGTGCACTTAAATTGAGATTGCCGCAAAAGTGATCTTTTTATGCAGGGTGCGATTTTTTTATTGATAATATTTCTGAATTTTAAAGGATTAAGTCAAGTAAAATCGAATTAAAACAAGGTATTGAGAAAATTGTGGAAAGAGGCGGTTACCTTTGGGCAGTCAAATGGTTAGTTTTAAAGGAACAAGGAACGGCTTGGTAATTGTCCTTGACCCAAGCCGAGAATTTGAAGATATCAAAAATACACTGCGCTCAAAGATGGAGTCGGCCAGGGGGTTTTTTAGCGGCGCCAAGTTTTCCATAGCTGACATTCACCAGAAAATCCCCACCAGCCAAAAGGATGAGCTTGAGGATATCTGCCGGCAATACGGAATGGTCCCCAACCCTGACGGCAGTGTTGTGACACGCTCTAAAGCGGCCCGGCAGTACCAGAGCCAGAGCGCAATTCCTTCGCCGGTTGGTGATGGTGAAGCCGCGCTCATGGTCAGGCGTTCACTGCGTTCGGGACAGCGTATCGTTTATGCGGGACATGTTGTTGTACTGGGCGATATCCACCCTGGCGCAGAGGTGATGGCAGGCGGCAACGTGCTGGTGTTGGGGAACTGCCGGGGGGTAATCCATGCAGGTATTGATGGAAACAGCTCCGCCAAGGTGGTGGCCATACGGCTGTCTCCAACGGTATTGAGCATTGCGGGCAAGAGGTTCACTCCCGACCTTACCGGACAGCATGCCGGTTACTGCCGTACTGCCCGCTTGTCCGGCAAGGAATTTGTTTTTGAATAAGATCATTCGAAGAATGATTTTTAGCTAGTTTGACAATAAAACCGGCGGAGCATTTTGGCTCACAGCCGGTTTTTCATATAGCTGTCCACGGCCAGAATACCGGCCACTGACGCGGCATCACAGATTTCACCCGACCAGATCATCTGAATTGCATTTTCCCAGGGTACCGTTAACACCTCAACAAATTCGTCGTCATCAAGGTTTTGGTTTAGAAGGGTCAAGCCTGATGCAAAGAATAGGTGCAATTCCTCATCAGAGAAACCGGGAGTACTGAAAAAGCTGCACAACCTGACTAACTCTTTAGCTTTGTAACCTGTTTCCTCTTGTAGTTCCCGCAGGGCTGCTGACTCCAATTCTTCTCCCGGTTCGATATTCCCAGCCGGTAGTTCCAGGGCGGTCCTGCCGGTAGCGGATCTGTATTGTCTTACCAGAAGCAGCTCACCATCCTGTTTTACCGGGACGATGATCACGGCCCCCGTGTGTTCCACAATCTCCCTTTTTGCCGTACGGCCGTCGGGTAATTCTACCGTATCAACCCTGAGGTTGAGAATTCTACCACGGTATATTATATTCGAGCGAAGGACTTTTTCGGTAAGATCGCTGATCATAATCACTCCAGTACACAATTGTTTTGCTCCTACTTATTCGCCTAACCGATATCATTATCCTGCCGTGCCTGCCAATATAAGCCGTAAAGAGTTCTTCCATATCAAAATATCTAATATGGCGTACGCCCGCATTCATGCAGGTATAAATATAAGCAATTTGCAAAATATTAATTTAAAACATTTCATCCGGGGGTGAAAAAATGAGTATAGTACGTTGGGATCCTTTTGGGGAAATCAGCAATTTGCGTAACCAGATGAATAAAATTTTCGATCACAATTTTTTAAAACGGGGCCTTATGACTGCTACCGAACAGTTTGGACCGAGAGTTGACCTTTACCAGACCGATCGGGAGGTTGTTGCAACAGCTGAACTACCTGGTATTGAGTCCAAGGATGATATTGAAGTCGCGGTAACTCCTGACACACTGAGTTTAAAAGGCGAGTTGAAAAGATTTAAAGAAGTTGACGAAGATAACATCTTCCACTCCGAGAGATACTATGGTACTTTTAGCAGGATGCTGCCCTTGCCGGCGGAGGTAAAACCCGAAGAAACCCTGGCCAACTATCACAACGGACTGTTGGAGATCCGGATGCCTAAGACTGAAAGAGGTCAAAAGAAAATGCACCGGGTTAAAATACAGTAAAGAAAAACCAAAGGGCCGTCCGGCAGAGGCGGCCTTTTTCGTTGTCAGGCTCTTTTTTTGTTGATTATTGCTGGAGGAATTTCCCTAGAAATATAGAATTTTAAACGAAAAAAGGAAGGGGCATAACCTGTCCCTGCAGCCAGTATAGTAATAAGAACTCAATATCAACTAAGGAGGCTATGACCGGTGTGACTATTAAGGTTGGCATTCCGGGGGCTCTTTTATATTATCTTTACTACCCTATGTGGCGGACCTTTTTCAATGAACTCGGCGTCCAGGTAGTAACATCCGGCAGGACCACCAAAAGTATTTTGGATCAAGGGACTCGTGAGGCGCTGGCTGACGCCTGTGTACCTGTTAAACTATTCTACGGCCATGTTATGGATATTAAAGACAAGGTCGATTACCTTTACATCCCAAGGGTGGTCTGCCTGAACCGGAGAACAGTTTACTGTCCCAAATTTCTTGGCCTGCCCGATATGATCCGGTATTCTATTGAGAATGTACCGCCTATTATCGATGTCCGCATGGATACAAGACAAGGCCGCTTTGCGGTTGTAAAAGCTTACCTTGCAATCGGTAAGCGCCTGGGAGCGCCAATATTATCGGTACTCCTTGCATATTTGAAAGCCGTGGGGGTTTTGCACCGCTATAACAGACTTTTGAGAAAAGGATGGAGCCCCGTTCAGGCCATGGATTTCCTGGAGAACCAGACCGGGGGGGCGGATTTTGACGGTTCTGTCAAGCCCAGTTTGAAGTTTGCCGTACTTGGTTATCCCTATGCTATTTACGACAGTTTCATTAGCGTGAATTTGATTGATAAGCTAAGGAAGTATGGGGTTAGAGTCATCACGGCCGAAAATATTCACCCGGCCTTACTGGCCCTTCAAAAAAACTGCAACCTGCCAAAACGACTTTTCTGGACCTTCAGTGACAGGGCGCTCAAGGCGGCCCACTTTCTTTTTAACCAGAACAAAATTGACGGGGTCCTGCACTTAACAGCCTTCGGTTGCGGTCCTGACTCCCTGTTGAATAAATTAATCGAAATGGAAGCCAAAAAACACAGTGATATTCCTTTTATGACCCTGATGATTGATGAACAAACAGGAGAAGCAGGCATGACCACCCGCCTGGAGGCATTCGTTGATATGGTCAGACGTAGGAAGGAGGCGCTTGCTTGTCGAAAGTGACTTTTCCAAGAATGGGTGAATCGTGGCGAACATTTAAAATGCTCCTGGAGGACCTCGGTAACGAAGTGGTGCCCCCCCCCCGTCCCAGCAAGCGCACGCTCGATCTTGGCGTACGGTATTCACCCGAATTTGCCTGTTTTCCACTAAAAATCTTAATGGGAACTTACCTGGAATGTATTGAAATGGGCGCCGATACCATTGTCACGACAGGCGGTGTGGGCCCTTGCCGGGCAGGGGAATACGCCATGCTTCATCACAAGATCCTGAAAGACATTGGTCATGATATAAAAATGATCGTATTCGAGCCCCCCCGCCATTACCCTCTAAACTTCATCAGAAACGTATTGGCGCTTAACAAAGCGCGTGTTTCCATAAGAGGCATTATTTCCCACATAAAGCGAGCCTGGCGCAAACTACAGGCTTTGGACAACGTAGAAAAAATGAGCCATGTGACCAGACCGCGCGAACTAACCAGCGACAACACCTCCAGGGTCTACCGCAAGGCGCTTGAGTGGATTGACCAGGCTTACACCACGCCGCACATTATTGAAGCTGAAGCGGCTGCTCTGGAAGCCTTGAAAAATATCCCGCAGGATCCCCAACGTATGGTACTGAAGGTCGGTATTGTTGGGGAAATCTACGTATTACTGGAGCCTGCCAGCAACCTGGAGATTGAAGAAACACTCGGCAATCTGGGGGTTGAAGTAGAAAGGTCCATGTTCCTTACAGGGTGGACCCGGGATAACACCTGGAATGAAACAACTGAAGGAATGACTGTCAAAGAAGCCGCCGCCCCCTATCTCCCTGAACTGGTAGGAGGACATGGCCGCGATTCAATCGGCAACACCATTCTTTGCGCCAAGCGCGGGTTTGATGGCATGATCCAGCTGGCCCCCTTTACCTGCATCCCGGAAATTGTCGCCCGCACCATCCTGCCCAGGGTCAGCAGGGATTATGATATTCCCGTACTTACTTTTTTCCTGGACGAGCAGACCGGGAAAGCAGGCATGTCTACCCGGTTGGAGGCATTTACCGACCTGATGAGAAGGAAAAAACTCTTGCCGGCGAGAAGAAATTGTTTAACCGGTTAAATAGTTACAGAAAGGATTTGTCATGAAAGCATATTTAGGCATTGATGTCGGGTCAGTCAGTATAAATATTGTTGTAATGAGCGAGGCCGGAGATGTCCTAACCGGCCTTTACCTTCGTACCATGGGCAGACCTATAGAGGTTATCCAGGAAGGTCTTAAAGAAGCGGCGGCGGCAGTGCCGCCGGACATTGAGATAGCCGGCGCAGGTACGACCGGCAGCGGTCGCTACCTGGCAGGAGTTATGGTGGGCGCCGATGTTATAAAAAATGAGATTACCGCCCATGCCGTCGCTTCTTCCATGCTTGTGCCGGATGTCCAGACAGTTCTGGAGGTAGGCGGCCAGGATTCCAAAATTATTATTATGAGGAATGGCATCGTTACTGATTTTGCCATGAACACAGTATGTGCCGCAGGAACCGGTTCCTTTCTGGATCAGCAGGCTGCCCGCCTCAACATCCCCATTACCAGTTTTGGCGAACTTGCTCTTAATTCCCAAGCCTCTGTGCGCATTGCCGGGCGCTGCACTGTTTTTGCCGAATCGGACATGATTCATAAACAGCAAATGGGTTATGGACTCCCGGACATTGTTAAAGGGCTGTGTGACGCGCTGGTTCGCAATTACCTTAACAATGTGGCCAAAGGCAAGGAAATATTACCTCCGGTGGTGTTCCAGGGCGGTGTTGCCGCCAATGTAGGGATTAAGACGGCCTTTGAAACAGCCTTGGGTTTGCCGGTGATTATACCCGAATACTTTAATATAATGGGTGCAATCGGAGCCGCGCAGTTGGCCAAGGAAAAGACAGCGGGAGGTAATAGTACCAGTTTTAAAGGATTTGCTGTAACCGGTCTTCCCTATCGCACTGGAAGCTTTGACTGTAACGGGTGCTCGAATGTATGCGAGATAGTTGAGATTTATGAGAATGAAAAAGTAATTGGCCGCTGGGGATCCCGCTGTGCAAAATGGGACGTAATTTAGCTCCGGTAAAAGGCGATGAGAATCGAGTTTTTGATACCGGTTTTTTCCCCAAATTTCAGCAGCCGCAAGATTTATCCTCACCCTTGTTAAACTCCCCGGGCGGTATCTCAGCAATCTCGGCCAAAGAACGAATGGCAAAGTCAACTTCTTTTTCAGTGTTAAAATAGGAAAAACTGAAGCGTACCAGTCTCTGCTCCAGGGTACCCAGGGTCCTGTGCGCATCAGGCGCACAGTGCAGGCCTGCCCGGCAGGCTATTTTATATTGCTGGTCCAGCGCATACCCCACTTTCCCGGACGGTTTTCCCTCCAGGCTGAATGATACGACAGGCGCGCGGTTGTAAAGCTCTTCCGGTCCGTACAACGTGATACCTTTCAGTCCGGAAACTCCCTCCAGGAAGCGCTTGGTTAAGTCCATCTCGTGTTTTCTAATCCTTTCCATTCCTTCCATCCGTATAAATTTTAAACCTGCCGCCAATCCGGCAATACCTACCGAGTTAACCGTGCCGCTTTCATAACGCTCCGGCAATACTTCCGGTTGTCCGGGCGCCTCGGAATAACTGCCTGTGCCTCCTTCTTTCAGGGGCGTCAACTCCAGCCTCTCGTCGATATAAAGGCCGCCTGTTCCGGTAGGCCCGTACAGCCCTTTATGGCCCGGAAAAGCAAGCAGGTTTATACCCATGAATGAAACATCCAGGTCAAAAACCCCGGCTGTTTGAGCGGCGTCAACAATCAGACAGAGTCCCTTTTTCTTGGTGAGTTGGCCAATCTCACCGATCGGCATTATCGTCCCGGTAACGTTTGAAGCGTGTGTGATTACTACGGCAGCGGTGTTCGGTTTAATAGCCGACTCAATATCTTTGACGCTGATCGAGCCGTCTTTAGCGCAGGGAACCTTGGTGACTTCGACACCTTTACCCTGTAACACATAGAGCGGCCTGGTTACCGAGTTATGCTCCATAGAGCTGGTGATTACATGCTGGCCTTCCTTGAGCAAGCCTTTAATGGCAAGGTTAAGCGCCTCCGTGGCGTTCATGGTAAATACAATACGATCAGGATTCTTGATATTGAACAGGGCGGCCAGAAGTTCTCTGGCTTCATCTACGAGGCGTCCCGCCTCCAGTGCCATTTGATGTCCTGACCTGCCTGGGTTGGCTCCTACGAATTTTATACAGTGCTCCATGGCTTCCCAGACTTTAGAAGGTTTCGGCCAGGAGGTGGCCGCGCTATCGAAATAAATCAAATTGTATCCCCTTTCTTGGTCCAGGCCCTGTTTTCATTCAAAGCTGGCAGGGTTTATTCTGTTTGGTATAACTATATTTTATTCTGTACCATATGATTCGTTTCTATTTCCCCGTGGAGGCAGCAAAAAAAACAGGCACGCTCTCGCGTGCCTGAAGAATAATGATTATACCTTTGAAAAATTTCTGAGGTTTTAATTTTAGTCAGTTGTTTAGTCACCACTGAACAGTTGGGTGACAACTACCCCGCTGCCTGATTTGGTGATGCCTATACCAATTGAGTCGTGGAGGGGATTGAGAATGTTGGCTTTATGCCCCTCACTGCCCATAAACAGTTCATGTGCCCGTGTCGTTGTCGCCGCCTTGGCGATGTTCTCCGCACCCATGACCCTGGCCGAATAGCCCGCTTGTCTTTCCATGTTTAGCGCTGAGCCATATGTTGGTGATGTGTGGCTGAAATAATTGTTCTGGTACATATCCTGACTTTTCATCCTGGCCAGTTCCGTCAACTTTTGATCGAGTGTGAAAGCCGGCAGTCCGGCTTTTACCCTTTCCTGGTTGACCAGATCGAACATAAGCGCCTCGTCGGCTGTTAATCCGCTGGTCCCGGAAGGGGTGGTCGGTGTCGTAGGAGTTGTTGGAGTTGTTGGGGTCGTAGGTGTAGTTGGTGTAGTTGGTGTAGTAGTGACCGGTTTCTGGTTAAATCCAGTTCCATAGTACTTGTTCCAATAAGACTGAAGCGGGTTCGTTGCGGCAGTTGTTGGTGTCGCGGCAAGTACGGCCTCATTTGTAGCGGTTGGATTGCCGTAACCATAGTAATCATTGTAGCCATAAATATCGCCCCAGTTTGAACTTACCTCACCTTGATCTGATGGCGCTGCCATAGCTGCCGGTACGGCGACCAAAATTAATAATAAACAAGGGACGAGCACGAACAGTAAACGCTTGATGCTTGTCAACAGGATTGCCCCTTTCTTAGCGCCTCCGGGGTTAGCTGGCGGGTTCGGTGAAAGATACCCTACCCATTTTGCCAAATTAGTGTGTTGTGGCGCCCCATGGCTACTATCAACCAGAAATAACGGGCAGGCTTGTCCTCTTTCACACTAATATTACACGCATGGCGCAAATGGGATTCACCCCAAGTAATTGGTTCCCCCGTACCCAGTATAAATATTACTGGGATTCGGCATTTTTAATACTATTACTGTCAGATTATATTTTTTATGATCAATATAGACAAAATCGTTTTCAAACGATGAATGGGTCTGTAGTTTAATAAAATATTTTTACCTTCAAATAGATATGAGAAGTTGAAAATTAAAGTAAGATGGTAATATTTATCTAAAACAAAGGTTGGGCTTCTCTAGAAGCCCAACCTTTGTTTACCCGGCAACTACCGTGTCTAGCACTTTCCTCATCCACCGGGCGCTCTTAAACCTAAACTGCTCATAATAGAACTGAATACACCGGGCATTGCTTTAGTGGGGTCATAGGTTATACTTACCCTGTTCAGTCCTGTTATTTCTACCTTATTAACCCCTTCTATGCATAAAATGGCCTTTTTCATCTTATTTACTTTTTCTAAATCGCCCAGACCCGTTACAGTAAAATGCGTCTGATAGAGCAACATCCTTTGCCTCCTTGCGTGCATGCCAATCCGGAAGGGAAGGGAGTTATGCCCTGCCCCTTTCTTTAGCAGAGCGGTTTGCACTGCGGCGGGAATAGAGTAGGCGGACAGACGAACGGGGGTTGGGGCGAAACCTGTTCACACATGGCCGGCGTGCAGAATCCGAAGCTCGGTATAAGCAATTTGACTATAGCCAGGGATTGGATGACCAAGCAAAGATCGAAAGTACAGCAAATCTGGTTGCCGAGAATCAGGCAGGTACATGCGGAACTGACAATTTCACAGTTGGTAAAGGTACCAACCGGTGCGCAGAGAACTACAGTTTTGGTGAAGCTGAACATCAGGTCTTCAAACTCGCAAACTATCATTCCGCCAGCATCCAGGACCTGCAGTGTATAAGTGACCGTTACAGCGAAAGTGACATTTGCCCGTCCTGTTTTATCGGGTGTGCTCCTGCCAACTTCAGAACAAACGGCGGAGTTGATGATACAGTTGACCGTGGCGCCTTCAGGCGGACAGCATTGACCTAAGGGCGTGCAGACGTTTTCACGTCGTTCTGCCTGAAAGCAGAAATCGTATACCTTCGGGACTTCAATGCAAACGGTCTCAAATGGGGGGAATGGCCTTAAGCCTTCAGTTTCCATAAATTAACCTCCTTAGGGAACTAACAATAGACCGGATTACCGTTAGTCCCGTATAATTATATTTTTATTTCATAAATATGTCAGTATATATAAATTGGTGAAGCTTTTGGAATTTAGTTTAAACTATTTACCTCTTGGTAAACTTTTGCATACTATACTTTAGGAGGTGAGAGGCTGTGAACTGGAAACCATACTTTTATTACCGCCAGCAGTTTACTGGGGAAAGTCAGTCCAAAGAAGGCGTTATCCAGGATGAGCCTGAAAAAAAACCCAGCAAAGATGCAGCTGGTGGGGAAAATAAAGTGATTGCAGTTACAGATCGTACAGTTGAAGAAGAGAAGCAAGCCGGCCAGTCAAAGGGTGAGCCGGTTAAGGATAAGACTCTGGAGCCAGTGGCGCCGTATAAACACTCCCGTTTTCAAGAGGTAGCGCCCGGGGTTTTTCAATTCAAACACCACCGTCCGGTTACTGCTCCCTACCTGCCGGTTCCTGAGACCTATCAGTACGGGCATGAATATTGGGGACAGCAGCTTCAACCGGTAGGAAAACCGGAGGAAGAAGGATTCGTTAGGGTTGGCGCATTCCCCGGAGCCACTCAGTACGGGCTGCCGGTATACCAGTTCACCTGAAAGAAGAAAATAATTCCGGTCGGTGGCCGGCTCGACTGAATTACCAAGGAAAACAAATAAGCAAAAGCCTGTTACATTAGCAGGCTTTTACTTATCTAGTGTGCCAAGGAAGAGTTGGGTTGCAATAACCCCATACACGCTCCTGTGTACTCCAATGCCGATTGTATCATGCAGAGGGTTCAAAATATTGTCTCTGTGCTCCCTGCTGCTCATTAACAAGGTATGAACCCGCAGGGCTGTTTTAGCCTTGGCTATATTTTCGGCGCCCATGACCCTGGCCGTTATACCACTTCTTTTTACCATGTCAAGCGCAGTACCGTAGGCTGGTGAAATATGGCTGAAATAATTTTCTTCGAACATTTCATTACTTTTTATACGGGCTAACTCAACCAATTTCTGGTTGACTGACAACAGTGGTAAACCGGACATAGCTCTTTCCTCGTTGACCTTGCTCAACAGCAATATTTCGTCAGCGTTTAATTCCAGATCATCAGGATTGCAACTGAATTGAACTATGGGGACAAAGGATATCATGCTGTCATATCGTCGCAAAAACGGCCCTCCCATACAGATGCTATGGATTTTGACATAAGCAATCCATTACTTACCAATCCATACTATGCTGTATCAGGATATTTTTGTTACTGCCAGGTATTTCCCTCTTTATTGTCATAGCAGCTTTGACATTCTCTTTCCTCTGCGCAGCGTTATGCGCCAATATTGATAGTTCTATATGGTTGTTTTAGCATGCTTCCGGTTTAAGAAAGAACATATTTTGATGACCATTCTGACCAAAGGATTTCTCAGTTGATATTCCATTTCCTGGCAGTCCTCTTTGGCTGCTGCCAATTCTTGCTGGGCCATCAGGAATGAACGCTGCTGTTCCTCTTCAACTCTGAGAGATTTTTTTAAGTCATTGCTCAGTGAGTTGATTTCTTCATGGAGCCGGCGTTCTTCTATTGCCGACATCTCGCGTATCCGCTCGATCTTTTGTTTCAATTCTACAATTTCTGTTTGAAGCTCGGCCACCCTGGTGCTGTGCTGCTCCTTCAACTCGGAGATCCTCACCTTGTTTTCCCTATCTTTTTCCTTATATTGCTGAAGCTTGGTAAAAAGACCCTCCAGACTCCCCTGGTTTTTGGCCAGGAGTTCTTTTTGCCTGGTAATTTCCTCCTGCGCCTCCCTTGCGCGTTTCACCCAAAGCCGGCACTGGTATAGAATGCTGTTGGACTTGGACTCCAGCTTATTGATATGCTCCCGGTAACGGAAAATTTCTCTTTTTCGCAGGGAAAGCAGCAAGTCCTTTTCGGCCATCTGTGTCAGGAGGTAATCATGCTGGTTGGTCAGTTCCATTTTTTCAGCCAGAGCTGCCGCCACCTCCCTGTGCCCGGCCATAACTTCCTCCAGGTTGTTTTGCAAAAGGGCCGATTTGTTTTTCCAGTTATTCCGGTCGCGATGCCATCTTTGTTTTTGCCTGTCGATCATGCTTAGGAATTTCTTGAGCAGTTCTTCATAGACAACCCTTACCGTTGGATTGTAGCTCCAGACGCCCTCCCCCACTGTTTCAAAATATGGAAACTTATTGAGGACCCCTTCAAGCGTCTTGCTGTCGGTTTCCCGCCAGGTATTCAACAACTGGTGCAATTGCTGAATAGAAAGGCCGCCGGGATGAATCTTCATAGCCTTTATAACCAAGTTTTTAAGAGAGTAGTGGCTGGTTTCAACTTCCCACTCAGTTAAACCCCAGTACCCGTTTTCCAATTGAATAAATCTTCCGTCTGAAATCAGGCCGGCTTCCTCCGAAAAAAGCTTCTTAACCTTTTTTCTTTTCACGTTTATATTTTTGGATATTTCCCGGAGGCTTTGAGGCTGGCCTTTTTTGAGCAGCAGTGAGTAAAATTGATCGTTGTCTTTATTGCCTTCAAGGTTTAAACGCCAGTATTCTTTTTCCCTGTAAAAGCATTCATTTTGTTTGAGGCAAAGTTTTACCTTTTCTTCCACCTGCTGCAGGGTGTAATCTTTGAGCATCCTCCTGTGGACGTGTGGAGCCAGCTCGCCTACTGACAGGGCTTCGAAAAAGAATAATGTTTTCTTTAAAACGTCTGTAAGGGAATTTAATTTACCGGCCATTTTCAAAAGTTCACCTTCCTTGTGCTTATTACTGTAACTGTACTTATTAATTCATCATGGAAAAGTAGTTTCCTTTTAATGTAAATAAATAATTGTAAATTATTTCCTGCATTATTCAACAATATCCGTTTGCTCCATGAAATAGGGACATGAGCGAATATTATTATTGATTAGAAAGTCCCACATGCATATAATAATTGTGAAAGGTTAAATATTTACCCTGAATGGTCGATATTCAAGTTCCAATGGTAACCGGGGGTTTTCAAATGTCTTGTGGGGGGAGCCTGTATGAGCACAGCATGTTGCGCAGTCGAATCGCTAAAGACCTCCCTGGGAGAAATATTAATAGAAGGTCCTCTGGAAGCAGCAAAACTTGAAGAGCTTAGTATGAATAATAAGCTGACGGTTTTCCGCCCGCCTGCCAAACAGAAGGAAGCCCTGGCAGCTATCGCCAGGCTGCCCGAGGGGATGGTCTATATTGCCAGGTATGGTCGTGAGATCGCCGGTTATGTTACTTTCCACTACCCGGATGGTTTTAGCCGGTGGAGCAGACACCCCGCAGTTTTAGAGCTCGGCGGTATTGAGATCAGCCCTGACTGGCGCCAACGTGGGATTGGAGTTGCGCTGTTGCGGGAAGCGTTCAGCAATCCGGTTATGGAAAACCACATTATCGTTACCGTTGAGTTTTGCTGGCATTGGGACTTAAAATCGAGTGGTTTGGACCTGTTTATGTACCAAAAAATGCTGGCCAGACTTTTTGGCTCGGTAGGCTTGAGCAGGCGTGACACTGACGACCCCGATATTGTTGAACACCCGGCTAATGTTTTAATGGTTCGGGTAGGGGCAAATGTAAGCTGTGAGGATAACATGAAGTTTGACAACATGCTATTCGAGGATAGCGGATATAAAATATAAAAAGAAGCCTGCAGCGTGAAACTGCAGGCCTTTTTTTGCTTAGAGACTATAGTTTGGGGCTTCCTTGGTTATGACCACATCGTGAGGGTGGCTTTCTTTCAACCCTGCCGGAGTGCAGCGTATAAACTGTGTTTTTGTTTTCAACTCGTAGATATTCCCGCAGCCCGCATAGCCCATGCCGGCTCTTAGTCCGCCAATCAGTTGATACACCGTATCGGAGAGGGAGCCTTTAAAGGGTACTCTTCCTTCAACACCTTCAGGCACCAGCTTGTTATCGCTTTCCGTTTGCTCCTGGAAGTAGCGGTCCTTGCTGCCTTCCTTCATCGCCGCCAGTGAACCCATACCGCGGTATACCTTGTAACTGCGCCCCTGGTATATTTCAATATCCCCGGGGCTTTCTTCCGTACCGGCCAGGACGCTTCCAAGCATTACAGCATCTGCTCCTGCCGCGATGGCCTTGGTTATATCCCCGGAGTATTTAATGCCGCCATCAGCAATAATGGGAATTCCGTAAGCTGCCGCCGCCTGGGCGCAGTCATAAATAGCCGTAATCTGTGGAACACCGATTCCGGCAACCACCCGGGTGGTACAGATGGAACCGGGTCCGATCCCAACTTTGACCGCGTCAGCGCCCGCCTCAATGAGTGCCCGGGTTCCTGAGGCGGTAGCGACGTTGCCGGCTATAATCGCGGTTTCCGGGTGTTTTTGTTTTATTTTATAAACCAAATCAATTACTCCCCGGGAGTGACCATGCGCCGTGTCAACCACTATTGCGTCCACACTGGCTTTTACCAGGCCCTCGATCCTGGCAAGGGTATCCGCCGTGACACCGACTGCCGCAGCTACCAGCAGGCGCCCACGTTTGTCCTTGGCGGAGTAAGGATACTGGCGGGACTTTTCGATATCTTTGATGGTAATTAGGCCTCTTAGGTTAAAATGTTCGTCAACTATCGGCAGCTTCTCGATTTTATACTTCTGCAGAATTTCTTTGGCCTGATTCAAGTTTGTCCCCACAGGCGCTGTTACCAGGTTGTCTTTGGTCATAACTTCACCAATTTTTTTAGTGAAATCAAGCTCAAAGCGAAGGTCGCGGTTGGTCAAAATGCCAACCAGTTTCCCATTAACCGTGACCGGAATACCGGAGATCCTGTACCTTTCCATCAGTACCAGCGCGTCGCTTACGGGGTGATCAGGAGACAGGTAGAAGGGGTCCGAGATTACCCCGTGTTCTGAACGTTTGACCCGGTCAACCTCAAGGGCCTGGCGTTCAGGGGGCATGTTCTTGTGAATAACACCGATTCCGCCTTCCCGCGCGATAGCGATGGCCATTCTGGATTCTGTGACCGTGTCCATACCTGCGCTCATTAGAGGAATATTTAACTTGATGTCTCTCGTAAGACTGGTAACCGTGTCGACTTCCCTAGGCAGGACTTCCGAGGCTGCCGGGACAATCATAACATCATCAAAGGTTAAGCCGATTTTATCAAATTTTTCCGGCCGCATTGATTTCTACCCCCTCCACCGGCAAGGCCGGCAATTTAAAGCGATATATTCCGTCTATTATAGCACAGTCAACAAGGATCTGCATTACCTATATGGACATATTTAATTGTTTAATCAAGAAAGAGGCAGACATATCAGCGGGAGACGAACATGTTGCAAGAAATATGCTGGTTTTCTTGCAACAGCCTGCTTTTACAATCAAGCCCGGTCAATTGCACCGGGCCGCTTCAAATCAATATTTATTTCGCAGTTAATCCTGTCCCATGATCGAATGTACGCCACGCGTGTAAAAATGGTCTCTCAGGTGGTAAATCAGCTTTTCCGGGACAGCAAGTTCACCTGCTATTTCTGAGTCGCTTTTATCTTCTTTAATCCCGTCAATTAGGCGGTCATAATCGACCCCTACCTCCTGGGCCATATCCTTGAGGCTTGGTTCAGTACTCCAGGGAACCCTGCTTTGAATAAAGGAATCATTTTGATCCATAACTATCCCCCTTTTTACAATTATTGTTCCCTGGGCTGATAAATTAATGTATCATGAGGTGTATTACAATTTAAATGCAGGTGAGAGCATGTTCGATTTTATAATTAACAACGGAACACTGGTGGGGGAAGAAAAACTCATCAACAACCGTTCCCTGGTTGTTTCAGGCGGAAAAATCGTATCCCTGGAGCAAATGGACGCTGCGGCGGCAGCGGAGAGTATTGACGCTGCGGGGCTCATTATTGCTCCAGGTTTTATTGACCTGCATGTGCATGGCGCCGACGGCGCGGATATACTGGACTGTGACCCCGGCTCACTCCAAAGGATCGCGGGCTATCACGGGCGACACGGCACCACGGCAATGCTGGCCACCGTCGCTCCGTCAACGCTTGAGCGAATGGCCCTGGCGCTGGAGACGGCGACCAGGCATACTACATCAGCTACGGGAGCTTCTATTATCGGCGCTAACCTCGAGGGCCCCTTTTTGAACCGGTCGCACAGCGGCGCCCTGGGCATTCCTTTCCTGAGAGAGCCCGATAAGCATGAAATGAATGAACTGCTGGCAGCCGGTCAGGGTAAGGTAAGGATGGTTTCCCTGGTTCCGGAGCTTACGGGGGCCCTTGAGGTTGTGGAGCTGCTTTCTTCCTGCGGTGTAATCCCCTCCCTCGGCCATTCGGGAGCCACCTTTACGGAAACCATAAACGCCGCAAGAGCAGGCTTAAAACACATCACCCATATCTTTAACGCCATGGCTCCCATACACCACCGGGAACCCGGTCCGGCCGGGGCAGCTTTAGTCTCACCGGAATTATCTGTTGAGGTAATTGCCGACGGCATCCATGTGCACCGGGCCATGCTGCAGCTCCTGTGGCATATAAAAGGCGACCGGTTGGTCCTGGTCAGCGACGCCATAGCGGCGGCAGGCCTGCCGGACGGATGTTACCGTTTTGGAGGACAGGAAATTGCAGTCAAAGGATCCAGGGCGGAAATTCCCGGCGGCAGGCTGGCAGGCAGCACCATCACCATGCTTGACGCCGTTCGGAATATGGTTAAATTCGCCGGCCTCAAACTGCCGCAGGCAGTAAGGCTGGCTTCGGCAAACCCGGCCGCTGTCCTGGGGCTGCAAAAAAAAGGACGCCTTGCGCCGGGGTATGACGCGACCTGGTCCTTCTGGATACCAACCTCGACCCGTTTCTGGTTATGGTTGAAGGAAGGACAATATTCAGGAGGGCTGAGAAAGTGTTTAAATAATTATTAAAATCCCAATTGTTATAGCTGAATTCGCCGGGTATAAACCCAACCAATTGTATTCATGCTTTGGATGGGATTGAAGTTTCGAATTATTATCAATAAGGTAATATTTCAAGCCTGACCTATTAACCCACCAATGAACTCTATTCTAGGGTAATCGTTCCGTCACCGACTAGTAATTATTCATTTATCCATTTCATATCTAATATTCTATATATTTCACTGCACTAACGTTGCATTAATAAATGTCGATATTGTCAACACCTAAATTTACTCAAAATCGGTCAATTTCCAGGAATATCATGGAGTATCAATAAAAAACTCCTTATAATAGAGGTATAGCAGGTAATCCTGTCCATAGCCTCTAAATAAGGAGCATCAGCATGGATCAGGATACCACACAATCCACATTTAATCAAATTCTCAAACAGTTTCCCTACGATGATTTTTTAAGATTTATTGCGGATTTCGGAGTCGATAAGTACATTAAAAAGCTTTTTGTTATCAAGTTACTCTACATCCTCATTATTGCTCAAATCAGTAAGATTGAATCCTTAAGAGAATTGGCCGGTAAAGTTAATAACAACCCTGAGTTGCAAAAATTATTAAAGCTTGACTCCATCAGCACTTCACAGCTATCAAGACGTTTAAGGGACATCAAAAGCACCTTTTGGGCTGATACATTTATTGCAGTTTCTAAAGCAACACTGGTAAAAACTGCTGCTTATGCTCACCAGGAACCCAAAGAAAACAAGATCCATATCATTGATTCCAGTACCATTTCATTATGTCTAAACAAATTTAGATGGGCGGATTTCCGAAAGACAAAATCCGGAATTAAGCTTCATCAACGGATACAAATCCAAAATGGATGCACATATCCGGATAAGGCAAGCCTGCTAAAGTCTCGGATAAATCTCAGTTAGATGAGTTGGTAGCAACCGATCCGGACGCCCTGAATGTTTTTGACCGGGGTTATGTTGATTACAAGAAATGGGATGAGTACTGCCAAGCCGGCATTAGATTTGTTACCAGGTTAAAAGAAGGCTCCCTGGTTGATGTTATTGAACAACGTCAAATTACCGGCACAGATATGACTGAGAGCACAGTAATATTAGGTAATCCCAAAACCACCAGAATGAAATTTCAATTAAGGTTGATTCAAACCCGGGACAGCGAAGGAAACCCAATTATTATTCTAACAAACGATTTTAGCATGGACGCTTTTGAGATTTCGGAAATATACCGGTTAAGATGGCAAGTGGAGCTGTTTTTTAAATGGCTAAAACAACACCTTAAGATAAAAAGGTTCTTTGGTACCAGTGATAGCGCTGTATACGGTCAGATATGGATAGCCCTTATAACGTACTGCTTGCTGATGATGACACGCTTGACCTTGCCTGTGGAAATAACTTTATTGGATACCATGCGTCTTATTGCCGACCACCTCTATAGTTCTTATGCTGTCTTAATTGAGGTTCTGAAAAAGCCTCCGGTCAGGTCATCCCGTGGCAGGCGAAGAAATGAGCATAGTGAGAGCTTTAACCTATTGATAAAACAAATTGATATTGAGGGTACTGAGTTCCTAAATACCGTTGATGTAGAGCTATTTTACTTATAGGCCGTACCGTAACAAGAATGATAGACAAAAAATGTGGATCAGGGTTACCTTTATGGAGCCGTTGCCCTTTTAAATAATCTGGTAAAGAAACTTTGTCTGAATATTGCGAATTAGATGCTTTTCTGGTTCGGAGGCCTTAAAACTTCCTGTTTACAAGAGCCGTCAGTTTTTATGCAACGCTAGTGATTTCACTGCTACTAAAATCAGATTCAGTTAACTTCGTTGCATCAACAAGCAACCTTATCCCATATATCCATGAATCATCATAACATGCTTCAATTAAAGCCCTCTCAATATGTGGTAAAAGCTCTTCTTTGTCAACTTCTGATAAAATATCTATAACGATATATGCTCCAGGCCAATTTATATCCTGTAGCCACGTAATCAACCCATAAATTATC
The DNA here is from genome assembly GCF_004369245.1 of Pelotomaculum sp. FP. Taxonomy (NCBI): domain Bacteria; kingdom Bacillati; phylum Bacillota; class Clostridia; order Eubacteriales; family Desulfotomaculaceae; genus Pelotomaculum; species Pelotomaculum sp. FP. The sequence goes on from NZ_QFGB01000019.1 coordinate 61,613, forward strand.
CCCTCTATCCGGGGATAACCAATCTTTTTTAATCCTATTGTAGCGTTTTCCCAACAATCCTTATGATTTGGCTGTAATAGCATAGGTAATTTTTTATCGTATGATAAGCAAGAGAGTTCATTTGTAGCCGCTTCTTGAACGTGTTTTGGCATATGCCAGCTAAGCTTTTTTAATAATATATCAATATCCATGGTCTACCTCCCGAAGGGATATGAAATTTACTTTAACAGGAAAGTATAAGGATGTGGTGTAGCATCAGGATTTATTTTGTATATTTCCTTTGTTGCAGCCCATTCTGCTAATTCTGCAATATTTTTGGGTCGTACAGAACAATGGTTGAGCCCATCAATAATTACAATATGTACTACAGTCTTATTAACTTCCCCCTACTGTTATAACTGAACAGTTGCTATATTCCTTCAGACTAGGTATAATGCGTTAAGCTTAACATCTAGTCCAAATCAAGTATCCTTCACCATCATACGCACCAATGGCTACTCTTTCGGTTCCCTCCACTAACATTTTCAATTCGTTAGCATTAAGATTTTTGTTGTTCCTTAAATAAAAGCTTTTTTTAGATAAAGAAGTCATTATACAAACGAAATGCCAGTGGGAATCAGAATCCCAAATTGTGTCATGAATTTTCTCATTATTTTCAGCATCTTCCCCGAATAAAGCGTAGTATATTTCATCGCCATATATATAGATTCTATCATCTTTTGATGATATCCTGGGATCTTTTGGCTTGCTAGTTACATCCTCAAATATACATAATCTACTTTCCCCACCCTTAAGAAATAACTTGATACTATTCATTAAATAAGCAATAGGAATTGGGAATGAATTTTCGTATTCAGCAGGTGATTTTATCTTGCCACCCACCTTAAAATGTCTAGCATCTTCGTTGTTTATATCATATGGTAGATATGTTACAACTTTGCCTTTCTCAAAATCATAACTTTGCAAAAGATATTTAGATATAGTATTTCCATACTTTAATATATCCTTAATATAAACTACGGCTTCTGAACCTAAAGTTACTTCTTTATATTTTTTCAATAAACTCGCTCCTTTCTACCATCTGGGAAAAGACGCCACTTACTTTTAGTATCACGAGCCCGGAAATCCCAATGTGGTCCTATCGGTTCAGGGTGATTTAAATCTGGATTTAAGCTTTGTCCTGTTTTTGGATTGTACCAATTCCCATTACCGCTACCAGGTTCTCCACTGCCTCTCCATTCCCAACCATCGCCAGGAGGTTGATCAGGTGGTGTTGTTGGCATATCTGGTACCTGTCTAAGCTCTTCGAGTTCTTCTGGTGTTTCCCCTGCTGGTTTTGGATTGCTCAAAAGGATATCAAAAAATAACCCAATAGAACCAAATGCTCTTCCTAACGTACTTAATGATGGGGCTTTTATTTGGGGAGCACTCATCCCATCGGACCATGGAATTGCATAAGGATCAGCACTTGCTAAAAGCACTCCTTTACTCTTGGAGAACTGATCACTATATTTACCGCCAACTAAATCAACAAAACCACCAATAAGCGAAGCGGCCATGTTTCCTATCGAGCGAATTATTTCAGAACTGCTACTACTAGAACCTCTACTAGAACCGCTGCCTTTACTACTCGCTCCTCCCTTACTTTTATGTGAGCTTGAGCTACTGCTAGCTGCCTTTACAACCACTTTTACAGCCACGCTTACCGCCACTCTGATAATTGTGCCTATGGAAAAATGTCCTGAAGGATCAATATAGCCCAGCGGGTTATTCTCAACGTAGGTGTACGAATTCAAACTAAGCGGATTGGTTATATCCCCCCCATAGGAGTCTCTGGAGATAAACCTCCCTATAGTTGGATCATAATACCTGGCCCTCAAGTAGTACAGCCCGCTTTCTTCGTCGTAGTACTCCCCGGCATATTTCAGCGGCTGGGACAGCAGCTCCTGCTTGTAAAGGATATTTCCCCATTCGTCGTAGGTGTAACTGTTGACTTTATTCCCATTCTGGTCGATAACCTGAGTTACATCCCCGTGGCCGTTGTACAGGTAATAGTAATAGTTGCCGTTCACTTTCCTGGTGTAATTTTGCAGAATCTTTGTCCTAGCGATTTGCACAATAATTAGGCTTAAAATTTCTATTCAAACTGCAAAATTTGCACAATTTTTGTTTGGAAAAACTTAAAAATTGCACAATATATGTTTTGC
>NZ_QFGB01000020.1:0-63324 GCF_004369245.1 Pelotomaculum sp. FP
GGTTGAAGACGCCCGCCACAATGCAGTCCTGAACAAGATCAGCAACATCGAGTTTTTAGCCGGCAAGGTGGAGAGACTTCTCCCGGCTTTGGCCCGTCAAGGCCTGCGCCCGGATGTGGTGGTGCTGGACCCGCCCCGTCGGGGTTGCGCCCGGGAAGCTTTGGATGCGGTTATAGCGATGAAGGCGCCGCGTCTGGTCTATGTGTCCTGTGAGCCAGGCACCCTGGCACGTGATTTGAGGTACCTGGCGATAAGGGGATACCAGGTTAGAGAAGTCCAGCCGGTGGATATGTTCCCCTGGACGCACCACGTTGAGAGTATAGTTCTGATGACGAATAGTGGTTTAAAGGGCAAATAAGGCAGGTTGACCATTATATGTAGTGGTTTTGGAGTAAAAAATGAGCAAAAAACGCGCTGAAAAAGTGCATTTTTCGGCCTGTTTTTTTAGGGGTTTTGATTTTTGATGTTAACAGGGGCAAAGAACAAAAATCAGACATTCGCATTAGTAGGATAATTGTAAGTTTAATTGATTTAAATTGCTGCTAGAAATGGGGCTGGCGCTATTGGATGTCGCAGATGTGATTCGTCCTTATCCAGAAGTAATTGATTATTTACAACATGTAAAAGATGATAACTTTTTGGATGAACTGGTTAAGTTTGATGGTGGACAGGAAACCCAAGATGTTATCTATGCTTATCTTAACAAATACGGAATGCGATGTGTCGGAGAAATCGATATTACTAAAACCCGTTGGAGCGAAAAACTAACTACACTTGTCCCCATGATTCTCAGTAACATCAAAAACTTTGAGCCTAATGCCGGCAATCGGAAATTTGAGCAAGGGCGACAGGAAGCTTTGAAAAAAGAACAAGAGTTATTAGATCGATTGAAGCAATTACCGGATGGTGAACAAAAAACCAAAGAAACAAAACGAATGATCGACCTAATCCGGAATTTCATCGGTTATCGTGAATATCCCAAATACGGCATCGTTAATCGCTACTTCGTTTATAAGCAGGCTTTACTGAAAGAAGCCGAACAACTCGTACAAGCCAACGTTATTCATGAAAAAGAAGATATTTACTACCTCCCTTTTGAAGAACTTCGCGAAGTCGTACGCACAAATAAACTGGATTACCAGGTCATCAGCAAACGAAAAGACGAGTACAAATTATATGAAAAACTAACTCCCCCACGTGTTATCACGTCTGATGGTGAAATCATCGCAGGTGAGTACAAACGAGAAAATCTCCCAGCCGAAGCTATTGTGGGTCTACCTGTTTCTTCCGGAGTTATAGAGGGACGAGCACGTGTCATCTTAAACATGGAAGATGCTGCTCTAGAAGATGGAGATATATTAGTCACCTCCTTTACTGACCCTAGCTGGACACCATTGTTTGTATCCATAAAAGGCCTAGTCACCGAAGTTGGTGGACTGATGACCCACGGAGCAGTTATCGCACGTGAATATGGCTTACCGGCAGTTGTCGGAGTAGAAAATGCTACCAAACTGATAAAAGATGGGCAACGAATTCGCGTGCATGGAACAGAAGGGTATGTGAAATCCTATAATGGGGAAGATGTTGTCTTCCTCCTGGGGAGCTAAATAAAAGATGAAAGCTAGAAGGCGGCCCAATCAGGGTCGCTTTCTCAGAAGGAAAAAAGTAATTACATGAGACAATTTCATAATGTTGTCAATAGCTAAAGATTAGTCCTCCAGAATTTCACATAACACTTTTTAGAAAATTCAGCAGCAATACGTTTAGAATTGTTCAATCGGTCTACGGCCAATTTACAAAGAGTATATGATAAGATGGAAAACTCAAAGTCGACTTTGGCTAGACTTCCTCGATGACGGATATTGTTTAGCTAAAAGTACTCCTTGCGATAAGCATTTGTCAAATATACTTTGCCGGAAGATAATAACCAAATTTTCGCTTCTAAGCGCCGGAGTAAGTCCACGGTATCCAGATGGCGGGATAATAAGCCCCGTTTAACTTTTTACACTAAAACGTTTGAAATTAAAAAAACATTCCGCCAAGGCTCCACCGGGTTCAAACGGCATCTTTTTTGTATCCTCAAGGCATTGCGAGGCGGTTGTGAAGCTTGAAAAAGTAAAAGACTGATGGATTGAGGGTTTGCTGTTAAATATGATGTTGAATTTTACGAAACATTAGCATATAATGATTACAACGCAATAAACTGTGGAGGCGCAAAGGATGCCCAATATAAAACCGGTTTCAGATTTGAGAAATTATAACGAGGTTCTTCGTTCTTGCCAGGTTGGGGAGCCTGTGTTTTTGACCAAAAACGGCAGAGGTCGTTACGTGCTTCTGGATATACAGGAATATGAAAAGCAACAGGCTGTAGTTAAGCTTTTATCAAAGCTTGCTGAAGCGGAGGATACCATTAAAACAGGAAAGGAATGGAAGACCCTTGATGACCTCAAGAAAGCATTGGAGGTCTGAAGGTGAAATACAAAATTAGAATCAACCCTATGGCCATTGCTGATGTGCAGGAAATAAAAGCCTACATCGCTGAGGATAATCCGGAAGCAGCTATACAGATGGGAGCCGTCATTTATTCTAAAATAGAAAATTTGGCTGATTTTCCTGAAATGGGAGTCTCGCTTGGTGCAAAGATTAATCTAAAAACGGATTATCGCTTCCTTGTTTGTGGCGTTTATCTGGTATTTTACAAGATCGAGGGAGAATTCGTTTCAGTTTATCGTATATTGAATGGGGTAAGGGATTACCTGTCAGTTCTTTTTTCAGATGAGCTGACCGAGGACTAAAATCAGGTATTGTTTAGCCGTCACAGGTGTGGCGGCTTATTCAATTGATAGGGAGTGCTAATCTTGTTTATATCCTTATTTTTACATTGGTGTGTTATAATCATAGTCGAAGAAAGTCGGATGATAAAGTACTTCAGGAACCCATTAGGGCAATAAGTGTGGGATAAGTGATTTATGTCAATAGGCATGGAAGTTTATGATTGTATGAGAAGTCTCCAGTCGAAGGGGGGTCTTCAAAGAGTAATGCATGACAGCTATTTAAATACATTTTTGAACAATGGTGAAATCGTCATTTCCGATATTGCAGACGATAGAGGAATTCATGAGAGAGTTATTCACCAACAGCAAAAAATTGTTCAGTACAAAACAAAAACACTGATTTACTCTCTTGAAGAAAACGATATACCCCCAGAAATACAAAATAAAACGCCATGGAGTAAGAAGAAGACTGCTTCGCAACTTAAAAACTGGTCAGGTTCCGGGTTAAGTGGCTTGGCATTTTCTCATCAAACTAATAAGTGGGTAGCCCTGGGTATTCTTATTCAGGTTAATGAATTTGCCGACCGAGGAATTAATCTTAAAAATACATATTATGTTCCGGGTTTCAATTTGCTAAATTATTGGAAAACTCAAGCGCGAGAAAATGAAGAACAGAATAAAAAACTTATCAGAGCGTTTACCGAAATCCTGAACAACCTAACCAATCCATATGAGCATGTGGGTTTTGAAACATTAAAGCAATGGCTTTTAAATCGAATTAACGAAAAGAAAATTTCGATAAAACATTTGGACTTTTTCCTTTCTGTTCTTATAACCGCTTCCAAAGCACCTTTTTTTGATTGGAAAGAGATAGGGACAAACTCCTATTTTAAAGAGAAAGTCCATGCTGCGTCAAAAATGTTTGATGGAAACATGGTTGCACTGCTGGAAGAGCTGGAAGAAATCATAGGTGACCCCGTTAGCAGTATCCACCTGACAACACGGCCGGGAAACAGGGATATCATACTGGCTGCTCAGTGCCGGTTGGTCTTTACATTTGGTATGTATAACTATGAAAAAGCTCCGGTTTTAGCTAAAGTAACTGACGAAGAAGTGCATTATTTACAGTCGATAGACGCAAAAAATATTAGAACTATTTTTGCTGCTGAAAACAGAGCGGTCGTTCGAAAGCTGATTAAACATATACCCTATGGACATAGGGCCCATATTGGCATCGTTGGGTTTGACGGTCAAGTACGCTCTGCTGTCTATGATTTACTGCGTCATTTCAAGAATGCGGGTGTCGGTCAAATTATTATTTGGAGCGACTATGACAGGGCCGCAATCGCTATGGTTGAAAAACTTTATGCTTTGGAATTTGAACAGTTTAAGTTTGTTGCCAAAAAACAGGGAACGCTCCTCCTGGTTTCCTATGCAGAAGGCTTAAAGCAATTAAAAGAATTGGCCGGCACAAACCACTTAACGGAGCAAGAAAATTTTTTATGGGATTTTGATTTGTTAGAGACAATCGTTTTGGAGGGAAATGTCAATGATTGAGCGTATTCCTTTCTTGCCTGACTCAGAAGGTGATACCGATATTCTGGGGCGCAGTCTTAATGAGCTGTCACACTTGAGCCGGGTTTTGTCGTTTCTTGTGCGTGAAACCAACCAGTATAAGCTTCAACTGGACTTTTTACTTTTGGTTCATTTAGTTCTTCAAACCGCTTTTGATCCGGATGAGCGGCTGGATACAGAAGAGCAATTGGCCAATCGATTAAGAAATCGCTTTAAGCGTCCCATCACTGACGAATTTGTCCAACAGGTCCTTTACCAAATGCGCTCCGCAGGATGGGTTGATAAAACAAAGCAGGACGGAATTAGGATCACCAATGCAGGCATTCGCATGGGCACATTGCTTTTAGATATGGTGCAAAGAAACTATGTATATCACGAAAAGGATGACTTGCAGAAAGAGATTTTTATCGCAGAGTTATCTTCGTTAAACCTTGAAACGAGTCGGAAGTTAAGATTGGACAGTATGCCCAACTTCTTGCAATTATTAAACTCGGTTTACCGCATGACTGAACTCGTCCAGCGCAATATACCCTATTATATCCAAAAGGAAAATGCCCTTGAAGAAATTAGTAAGCTCAAAGACTTGATCCTTGAATCTGTCCATAAAATTGAAGATTACACCAAAGAAGAGACAATAACGGAAAAGCTCGATGATTTTCGCCTGAGAAATCATTATATTGAAGGAATTATCCAAAAAGCTATTCTGGTTGGACAAGAAGGGTTAGGAGAAGTCGCCAAAGCGATAAGTATCGCTGCCTTGCAAGTCTGGACTGCAAGTATATCCAGAGAAAAGTTCAGCACTGCCTTGCGGGAAAAGATCAAGTCAGCCGTTCAACATGAATATTACGAAGAAAGCGAAATCCAATCGGCTTATGAAATCATGATCCAAATGGAAACAGAGGATAAACCTGTAGCCTATTTGCCGGCGAAGATATTTGGCGGGATATCACCAAATGATGTATGGCAGGCGATCGAAGATGGTGAACGAGGTGATTTTGGATTTGATTTTATACCCAATAAAAGATTGGATATTCTGCATACGGAAATTGAAAACACTGCTCCTGAATATGCCAATATGAAAGAAATTGCTCAAATAGAAGGACAATACAATCAAAATACAGCGGGAGACAGCAGTTACCTTCAAGAGTTTGAAGAAGTGCTTGAGATGGGAGTTCAGAATGCCGGACGAGAGGAAACGATTAAAGACTGGATTTATCTTTTTGAGAACCCGGATCGTCTGAAAGCGGTAACCTTTATGGACCTTATCTCTTATTTATCAACACTAATGCCTAGCTATTTCAACCTTTTAAAAACGGGGACCTCAAAAACCAAACAAATCGGCAACTGGGAGTTTCTAACCGTAAAAGGTGCCAGTAATTTATTGAGCGGAAATGAACTTGTTCGCTTTCCCCAAATAGATGAACTGGAAGCAGGCAACACGTTAGGAGAATTAAGAGGATTAGTCAGGAGTGAAGAAAATGGAACAAACAACAAGTAATAGCATTTCGTTACTTCCCAAATATAAAAATGCTATTCAACTGCTTGCTGCCAGTTCGAGCATTATTTTAAGGCGTGATTGGATTGGACTGACAAAGGACGGATTGAAGAAAGCCCTTAACGCCAAAAGTGATCAGGAAATTAAAGATTTTATAGCGATCAGTAACATGCGTCTGGAACAAGAAACAATACCGGCTAAAATTATTTATGATGACATTATTAACCGTTACGTTTATGTTCAGACGGTTCATCCCATAATTTTGACAGATCGCTTAAAAACTGCACCTATCCTGCTCTTTTTGCTTATGTATTACAACCAGATCACGCTTGGCCACCCTTCCACCAGTGTCCGTGAGTTGCTTGAAATTATCGACTCTTCCGTAACAGATAGACCAGACCAAAAGATTGCCAGCATAATGCAGCCTTTAATAGAATACTGCCTGATAAAAGAAGACAAGGAAGCTCAAAGCTATACGATAACCCGTATTGGCGAAGCGTTTATGACACCGATTTTACTTAAACGGCTTACTGACGTGACCATGTCGCAAAACTATTCGCTAGATGTTGTTTTGGAGTTTTTCAGAAAAGAAGTTCCCAATCCTAAACCACAATCACTGTTTTAGTGAGGGGGATGAATAGATGCTCTATCCCATTGAATTGACGTTTGAAAACGCCCGGGAATTCAAGAAGCAATCGGTCTATTTTGCCGATCCTCAAGGTTTTGAAAACATTTCTGAAATCGCCAACCATTATAAGGATAACGTCCTGATTGGCGGTTTGAATGGTACGGGAAAATCTACCATTGCTGCTGTTTTTGTTTGCATTCTCAACGCTGATGTTAATGAAGCGGATCCAGTTGATCTAATCTCTTCAAGTCAAGCGTACTCAGACGAGAACCCTTGGCTCTTCAAAGGACGCTTGATATTTTATAATGACGGGTCACTTGAAGATAATAAGATGTTTATCGAGATTAACGCTCGCTTCGAGGGAATCACAGAACATGAAAAGCCCAGAATACGCTCTAAATATTTTACGATCAAAGAATCAGATTCGATTGAAGAATTAAAAACTGCCCGCGAGTATGTGTATAGTAATAAAAATGATAAGTACGGTAAATTGGACGATTATAGGAAACAAATCGAGGCTTTGGGCATATCTCCGGACAAATATCTTTTGTATTGGAAACAAGGAGAGACCAGTAAATTTACCCAGATTAAAGATGTTGAGCGCTTCAACCAATTCGCACGTATGATGGGTATTGAAGAAAGCATTATGAACCTTGATCGAATGATTCAGCAACAAGCCGAGAAAGAGAAGGATGTTGAAATCGTTTCTAATAACTGTTTACAATTGGAACTCGATCTCAGGAATAAAGAAATTGACAAGAAGGAGAAGGAACGGCGTGATGAGGAACTCATGGCTGGCTCCGCTGATTTTGTCGATAAATTAAATGCGCTCATTGACTACAATACGAAAACTACCGAAGTGCTCAAAGGTAAGGTTTCGGTAAATGAGCACGCCTTAAATGAACAGAATGTCCGGGAAGCTCAAGTCGAAGAAGAATTGAATGCTATTCTGAAGCAAAAGGCAACAATTCAGACAGATTCTGACCAATGTATGTCTCAAATACAGAAAGTCAATGAACAAATGGTGAGCGTAAGCCAATCAGTATCGAATCTTGAACATGAAATTGACGAAGGCAAGAGTAAGTACCATCAAATTAAAGAATTTCTCGATATCCTTAAGCAAAAGGAACTTGGCGTTGAAGAATTGCAAAGATTGATCGAAAAACTGCAATCGGACTTAATAACGACTAAACTAGTGATTGAACAAAATGAATTAGAGTTAACCAATAAGGAAAAGGCCAAGAGAGAATTTGAAGAAAAAATCGCAGCTTTAGAGTCGGAGAAAGAGGAACTCGAAGGAAAAATCGCTCGCGCTCAATCCATCCTTGAAGAAAACCCGGACGTAGCTACTCTTCAGGAATGGATTGAAGGTATTGTGCTGGACATTGAAGATAAAAGAGAAGCACTTTCAAATAAGGAGAACGATAGATTAAGAATTGAAAAGGAACTAACCTTAATTGCTATGGCACTTGGTTTTCATAAAAAGACATTGGCAAAGGATACTGAAAATTTACAAAAGGAAATCACTCAGGAAGAAACCCAGATTAAGCAATGCCACGACGATCTCCAGAAGTTAGACCGGGACAAGATTATCTTGGAAAATGAATTATCTAAGGAATCTGCTGAACAATTGAGTGCTACTATCTCATCCCTTACCAATGAAAATGAGAATCTTAATGTTAAGGAAAAGGGTTATAAAGAAATTATTGAGCAGAATGGTCCAGCGGTGGTCGGTCTATATCACAGTATTAAGAAAACGGGCGAAGAATTAGCAAAGCAAATACGAGAAATCGAAGACGGGCTTCAACAAGCAAAAACTCAGATAGATATGACCAAGCAGTCGATGGACGATCTTTATACCGAGCAAAAAAACACTCAAGCAAAGTTAGAAAAATACCCTCTAAGTTCAGAGGAATATGCGCAAAAGATCAAAGAATCTCGGAAAATAGAAAATGATTTAAATTTGGAAACGGAACGGGTAACTCAACAAATAGTTGAGTTAAAAGATCAACTTGTGAAAATTGACCAAGGAATATTTGACTCTTCTCAACGGGAGTCGATGGCTAAGCAGGGTTTTAAAACATATGCTTTTCAAGATGTTTTCGAATTTAAGGATAGTGAACTTAATCAAGAGAAAGAGAAGAATTTATCCCTCTTAAAATATACTATCCTGGTTGATGCAGACGAAAAAGATTTGTTCCCTTTTTCCGGGCACTATCATGTTCCATTGAATGAGTATGCACCGGACAATTCTATAGAGCCTTTACCGTTTGGCCTTTCGTTCAAAAACAATATTAATCCCACCAATGCCAAGAAAGCAGTTTCATGGCTGCGACAAATCAGCGGTTACCTCAGAGAAAACGGACTTATTAAAGATAACATTGGAATAAGAGGGTATGATCCTGATAATGTAAGCTATTTTCTCAGTGCTGCTGCCAGAGAATATACCAAGGCTATTTTGCGGGCAAAAATCACTACGAAAGAAGCAAGAATCATTGAATTAAGTACTCATTCTTCTGAACAACAAGAAATTACATCAACGTTTGAAGCCAAAAAGAACGATCTCGATAATTTACTTTCCAAACTAAGCGAGTTAACAGAAAAAGCCGCTCAATTAGGAAAAAATCTTGAAGAGTATCGTAAGAACGAAGAGAGTCTTCAAGCGGAGGAAGCGAAATGCCGCGGGTTTCAGGAAACAATCAATTCAGTTAAAGATGTATTTAAAGAAGCGTATGATCAACAAACTTCAACCTTGTCATTTGAATTAAATGAGATCCTTACAAGAATGACAGAGTTAAAAGAGCAGATTGAGTTGTTTGAAAGTAGCAAAAAACTGCAGATAGAGACAAAGAGTAAGCTTGAAGCTAACACTGCTCAGATAGCAAAACTAGAATCAAAATTAGCTGAGTACAAGGTAAATCAAGAAAAGCTGGAGAAAGTCAATTCAGATATTCAAGTTTGGCTTGCATTGTTGGCGCAGGAAAAAGACAAGCTCGAATCTCTCAAGCAGAGCTATGTGCAAAAGGATAAGCTTTTAAGAACCATTGAACAATGGATTAATGAATTTGACAGATACTTTTCCCGGCAAACTTTTTATCTCAATATCGAGAATTCTTTAGTGGAAAATGATGGTGTTTTATCTCTGGAGGAAATTCAGGCGAAGTCTGAAAATCTATATCTTTATGAGCAGCAGCTTAACACAATTTTGACTGATAGTGGTAACCTAACTAAGGAAATTGAAAACCTCAGACTTGAAAAATCGCGGCGTGAAGAGCAACGCGTTAAAGTTGTAGACGCCCAAAAAGTAGTTGATCGTATGCCTGAAAAGAAGCAGCTAGTAGAGTCCATTACAGAGCTGCGCAATCAGGCCAATAACTGTTCAATAGATATTAGAGTCTTGGAAAAGAAGATAAATGAGTTAAAGGAAAATCAGGAGAAATCTCAAAAGAGTTTGGAACAATACCAGGAGTATTTTAACAAGCACCAGGAAATCGATTTTGAATTTTTAAATCAATACGAGCTTGCACTTGAAAAATTAAAGGTGGAACGGGAGAAACATCGTAAGCTACTGCAAGAATTCCATAATCTGGCCACTAAGCAAGAAGAGTATCGTCAACAGCTTGAACAAATCCAACTCAAAATTGCCCCGGTTGAAAAGGAATTAAAAGATATCGACGGTGTTATTCAAAAACTAAATGAGGATAATAATCTTTTAACGAAGCAATTAGAGGAGCTTAAAAAAGACGTTACCCCGACACTAGATGAAGAATACGATTACCGGCGCCTTAGTGAAGATAACTTTTCGCAGATTACGTTGGGAGATTGTTTGCCGATTTTTCGTCTTCTATATAATGGCAAGTTTTCCGAAGCTGTCCAACAAGAGTATATGCCAGGCTTCGATGAGCTTATGGAATTACTCAACCTTGAAAGTCAGGAAATTATTGAAGAACAAAAATATACTCAGGGTCGTCTGGTTATTAATCACTCATTAAAGCAATTACGCACCCTGACGATGAGGCCAATTAAAGAGTCCGCAGTGAAAGACTATGAAATTCTAAAACTAGAGTTTGAGAAGAATATGCGTGACAAACGACGACTTGAGGAGGAACTTGCCTCTTTCAGAGGCATCGTTGAGTCCGATTATAGAACGGTTGAAGGTATCATTACCAGTTCTATCCGGGCAATTTCTGAAAGACTGAATGAAGTTTTCGTTCCTATGAACTACACGGTTCAACTCGAATATCGCAATAAAGAAGAGGGCGGTGGCCATCGCCGGCTAGTTATGTGGTTTAAAAAGACCCATGAACAACAGATGAGGGTGGTGACCGAGCGTGGTGGTTTATCTGGCGGTGAACATGCAATTGTATCGCTTATGATGATGTATTCTATTCTTAGCATTAAAGAAGAAAAGAAAATGGAAGGTAAGAGCGGTGGATATTTACTGCTTGATGAATGGGATGCCAATCTGGACCCCTTAAAAGCTCAAACTGTATTTCAGGTCTTGAAAAAACTCGGGAAGAAAATTATTAGTATTACGCCAAGGAGTAGTTCGCGTAATTATCTCAGTGAGTTTGGCCTGCTCTTACGGGTAATCAATACACCTAGTCGACATGGCATCGTAGTACTTAAAGAACGTAACGAAGAAGCACTTAATGAATTCTTTGCTGAACTTGAAGCACAAGAGAAAAAACGGATAAAGTTTTAGCTTAGATATTGGACCAGCTGTAGCTTCCATTACATTTTCGGCAATGATATATCATTTGCCGAAAATGTAATTAACAACTGTAGTTAAAATAGAGCTGTCCGCCAAGGTCCCACCAGCTTCACACGGCATCTTTTTTGTATCCTCAAGGCATGTGGAAATTTGTGTTATGCTGTCAAAAATATGATTGGGAATCTGTATAACAGCTATATCTAAATCCTGACCGATTTTAAAAACAAAGTTTCTATGTATGGCGAAAAAATACTATATATCCTAAAATAATAGTACATCCGAATTACATCAACAACGTATTACAAGGTAGCTGTACGGTTAATTTGGATGTAATTTTAATAGGGTAACAGAATTTTGCTGAATCTATTCAGATCTTTAAGCTAAAGATGAAAATAAAGTGTATGAGGAAAATAAGATGATAACCAAAGAACGATACCGGATATATGTTGTTGAAGATGACGGGATGTTGGCCGATGAGATCTGCCGGCTGCTGATGAAATGGGGGTACGAAGTCCAGATAGCGGAAATGTTTGATAACATCCTGGATGAGTTTCTGACCGTACAGCCGCATGTTGTATTAATGGATGTCAATATCCCAAGCTTTGACGGCTTTTATTGGTGTAAGAAAATCAGGGACATTTCCGCTGTTCCGATCATTTATATTTCCTCCAGGGACAGCAGTATGGACGTTATAATGGGAATGAATAACGGCGGTGACGACTACCTGGCCAAGCCGTTTGACAATGCCGTCTTAGTGGCGAAACTCCAGGCAGTCATCCGCAGAACCTATGAGTATAGTTTCCAGGAATCCCATGTTCTTTGCTGCCGCAGACTGACTGTTCATCTGGAGGAAGCGACGGCGGTCTATGATAATAAAAAATGTGAGTTGACTAGAAATGAACTGAAGATTCTAAGACTCCTTATGGAAAACCAAGGGAAAATAGTCACCCGGAAAGCCTTGATGAGGAGTTTATGGGATGATGAAATCTATGTTAATGAAAATACCCTGACCGTTAATGTCAATCGTGTCAGGCTTAAGCTGGAGGAACTGGGACTTCAGTCATTTATCACGACCAAAAAAGGAATGGGGTATGTGATTCTATGAAGACGATAGCTTATATCAAGGGACAGTGGGAATGGATAGCCAGTCAGGCGGGTATTATTATCCTGGTCAATTTGATTTTATTGACAAGCACTCCCCTGGCGAAAACTCTGGGGGAGATTTTTTATCTGGATTTACTTATGATTTTCGTAGCCGCTGCGGGATATATCTTTCATTATCGGCGGCTGAATAAAGCCTATACGAAAATCAGGCAAACAATGGCCGGGGGCCTGGACATCGACTGGCTTTTCCGTGGCCCTTCAGCCTCAGCAGGAAAAAGTGTCACGGGAATCAGTCTGATGAAAGAACTGCTGGAATATAAAAACGACGGCTTCAGCAGAAAAGAAAACGATTACCGGCAAAGGATGAACGATTTAAAAGATTATCTGACCCAGACCGTCCATGACTTGAAAGTGAACCTTTCCGTCAGTGAAATGGTTGTAAACCGGTTGGAAAATGAAACGGATATTGCCAACAAATTGTTATTTCAGATCGAACAGATGAAATTCCGGATTAATCAAGCCTTATCGATCACCCGAGCCAATCATTACAGCGAGGATATCATATCGGAAAATGTTGACCTGGAACAGGTCGTTAAAGAAGCTATCGGCGATAACGCCGAATTTTTTATCGCGAAGAGTATCAATATTCAGAGCAATATCAGGCCGTATCATTTTATCAGCGATAAAAAGTGGATCCATTATATCGTTTCGCAAATCCTCAATAACAGCACCAAGTATACGGAGAAAAACGGTGAAATGACAATCAGCGGTCAGGAAGATGAATGGGGTTACCATCTGCTTCTGAAAGATAACGGCATCGGTATTCCGAAAGAGGAACTCGACCGTGTCTTTGACAAAGGATTTACCGGCAGCAACGGCCGAAACAGTACCAAGTCCACCGGAATGGGCATGTACTATGCAAAAAAAATGGCCGACACTCTGGGAATCAGTCTGAAAGTACAGAGTGAGCAAGGGATTTATACCGAATTTGTTTTATCTTTTTATAAGCTGTCTGATTACATGCAGCGCCAGCGACTCTAAAATGACAAAAAAGTCACATTTGACTTCCGAAATGTCATCAAAACCGATGGAACTGGAGCAGAAGGAATACTAGAATAAAAGCATCGATTACGTCCATTAATGTATCGGTTCTGTTCATAACAGGATGGGTAGATGACAAGGGGGAAGGTTCATGGTTTCGATGATTAAAGTAAATAATCTGACCAAACTTTACGGTCAGCGCGGCGTTGTCTGCCGGGCGTTGCATGAGGTCAGTTTGGAGATAGGCGCCGGGGAGTTTGTCGCCGTCATGGGACCGTCCGGTTCCGGGAAAACGACCTTACTGAATATAATTTCCACCATCGACAAGTCGACTGAAGGAACGGTCATAATCGACGGCAGGGAAACTGGGGCTTTCAAGGAAAGGGAACTGGCCCTGTTCCGCAGGGATGTCATCGGTTTTGTCTTTCAGGAATTCAATTTGTTGGATAATATGACAATCCGGGATAATATTGCTTTGCCCCTCACGCTGAATAATATTAAAGCAGAAGAAATCTTACGTAAAGTCCAGGAGTTGACGGTGTTATTCGGCATCGATAACCAGTTGGACAAATATCCCTACCAGCTTTCGGGCGGGCAAAAACAAAGAGCGGCAGTCTGCCGAGCTCTGGTCAATGAACCCAAAATACTGTTTGCCGACGAGCCTACCGGCGCGCTGGATTCTAAATCAGCTTCCGAACTTTTAGCTTGTTTCCAAAACGTCAAAAACCAATACGGGACAACGGTGGTAATGGTCACGCATGATGCGTCCGCCGCCAGTTACTGTGACCGGGTAATGTTTTTAAAAGACGGGATGATCAGCGGTAAGTTGGAAACAAACGGCAACGCCGAAGAGTTCTTCAAAAAGATTCTAAATATGGTGGCCTTGTTAGGGGGTGAAAGGAATGAACGCCTTTAAAATCTCCTGGCTGCTCTTTAAGAATAACCTGAAACTCTACCAGTTTTATCTTATGGTCCTTATCCTGACGACGGCCATTTATTATAATTTTCTGGCGGTCAACTTTAACCCTTACTTAGAGGTTCTCAATGAGCAGTACGTCTTTGCGAAAGTGGCCAGTTCCTTGTGCAGTATCATCCTATTTCTGACTGTATTTTCTTTTATGTTCCATGCCAATAATTTCTTTTACAAGCTGCGTTACAAAGAAATCGGAACATATATGTTGATGGGCATTCCCGGCAGTAAAATCGGAACGGTCTTTGCCCTGGAAAGTATCCTGCTCGGGGGAACAGCCGTTATCATTGGCCTGCCTCTCGGCCTGTTGTTTTCCAAGCTTTTTTTTATGCTACTGAGCAAAGCGATGATTCTGGACACTCAGATTCCATTTTATATCCCGCTCAAGGCGATCGGCACGCTGCTCTTAATCCTGGCCTTTATTATTCTTTTGATGGGCATAAAGAATTACCGGATGGTTCGAAGAAGCAAGCTGATCGAAATCCTGAACGCGGTCAAGAAAGAACAAAGACTGCCTAAGATAAGATGGATTGGCGGCATCGCAGGTGTGGTCTGCATTGCCGTGGCCTATTATCTGGCTTTGAATATTCTTGATTTACCGTTTAATTTACCAATTGATTTTTTCCAGACTAGTATTTTAATCCTGATCCTGATCTGCTGCGGCACCTATTTTTTCTTCGGCAGCTTTTTGGCGATTGTCCTTAACGCGCTGATTCAAAAGAAAAAAGTTATTTATAAAAAATCAAGACTTATAAGCTTCGGCAATACGTTATTCCGGCTGGGCACGCATTACCGTAGCCTGTCCATGACAGCGATTTTATGTGCCGCAACTTTGGCTGCCTTCAGCGGAAGCCTGGCCCTAAAGTATTTTGCCGACACCAATACGGCTGTCGAAGCGCCTTACAGCATTACTTATTACGATCAGGACGAGGTTACGAACCAAAAGATCAGAGCGCTGATTCAAACATCGCCGCATCAGATTCTGGCCGAGCATGAGTCCCATTTTCTGACTGGTAATGTTTCCTATAATAATGGCAAAGGCGAGCATACTGAAACATGTTTAATTACCAGTTTTTCCGAAGTAAAAAAATCTTTGATGATCATCTGGCCTGAGAATTATCAGCAAATCTTAAAAGAAATTGAACTTGATGATAATGAAACTGTAAGTATCTTGCATTCCAATCTGGTTTTTTCGGGTGTCAGTTATATCGGACAGGACTTTGTTATTCAGGGTAGGGACTATAACTTGAAAAAAGTGATGAAAGTTCCGTTTATCGGTGAACTGGAGGGTATAGGCCATAATGATACCTATATCGTCACGGATAACCAATACAATGAATTAAAAGAAGACGGTAAAGAGATGACGTTGTACGGGATCAATATTACCGATCCGGAGGACAGCATGTCCTTGGTAAAAAAAATCGCCGGGGTGATGAAAAACCCCAGTGATAATCTCAACAGCTATGCCGGTCAATATCAATATAAGTACTATCTGATCGGGGCCTTTTATTTTATGGGCTTGGTGATGGCCGTTGTTTTTATGATTTCTACTTTCAGTACCATGTATTTCAAGATTTTGAGCGACGCCATCCTGGACCGGGAACAATATAAGATCCTGATGAAGATCGGAGTGACGGAACAGGAAATAGCCAAAAGTATTTATACCCAAGTAGGTATTGCCTTTATTCTGCCGGTTTTATTGGGAATCCTGCATGGAACTATGGCCATTAAAGCCTTGGAATCGTGTATCCATTATCAATTTACCGGCAGTATCTTGACAGGAGTTGGTGTTTTGCTCCTGGCCATGACAGGTTTCTATCTTTTTATATGCAAGAAATATCGTGATATGGTGGTAAAGAGGTGGGAGAATCATGAATCATTCTAATTGTGGAAAGAACTGCCGGTTGGCAAGCGTCCCTTTTGTTCTTGTCTTTCTACTGATATTTACGCTTATGATTTCGCTGACGGGCTGCGGCAGTGTCCCTTCAACCAAGCCTTACCTGGCCAAAGACAGGGAAACCCGTTGGGTGAACGATATCACCTATCTGGAAAAAACGCTGCCGAAAGTCCATAAGAATTTGTATTTTCATCTTTCCGAGCAAGAGTTCCACCAGCAGCTGGAAGAGCTGAAGAAAAAGGTTCCCGCTTATTCGGACGAACAGATCGAGATCGCCTTAAGCGTTATTCTGGCCGGTATCGGCGATACCCATACCGGATCAAGTATCGGTTCGGAATACCGGTACCCGCTGGAGCTTCATTGGTTTGCCGAAGGTATCTATATTACGGGTTCAAGCAAAGAATATCAGGAATTGCTAAATGCCAGAATCATCACCCTGAACGGCCAAAAAATCGAAAAAGCGGCCAATACGCTCAGGCCCTTACTAGCGGGGGCCAATGAAAGCTGGTTTAAAACTCAAATCGTCTATTATCTGCCAATGCCGGGTGTTCTCACATATTATGGCTTAAGCAAGGCAGATGAGATCGAACTGGGTGTGGAACTGAAAAACGGCCAAAGGCAAACGGTCAAACTGAAACCGGTTAGTTATAAAGACTATATGGCCGCCGAACAGCCGGAAGTATCTGTTCCGCTATACCGGAGCCATCCAGACGAAAATTATTGGTATGAATATTTAAAGGACGAGAAAGTCATTTATTTGAATTATAGCAGGTGCGGCCAAATGAGAGAAAAGCCGTTTGAAATCTTTGACAAGGAATTCTGGAATTTTGTTCAAAGCCATGAAGTGAACAAGCTTGTTATTGATATCAGGGAAAACCGCGGCGGTATCTCGACTATTCTGGACCCTTTGATCAGAGAAGTGAAAAACAGCAGCTTTAACAAGCATGGCAAGCTTTATGTGATCATCGGTAAAGACACTTTCTCTTCTGCTATTCTGAATGCGATCAGTTTAAAGAAAGATACGAAGGCCTATCTTGTAGGAGAAGCGACCGGCGGTGAGCCGAACCACTACGGAGAGGTAAAAGAATTCAAACTGCCGAACAGTGAAAAACCGGTTCGTTATTCGACGAAGTATTTCCATTGGTTGGATCAGGATGTCCACACGCTGGAGCCGGATAAGGTGATAGAAGAGACTTTTGCCGCTTACCTGGAAGGGACTGATCCGGTGCTGGAGTGGATAGTGAAGCAGAATTGAGTGCTTCAAGTGCGCGCACGCTATCATTGGAATAATTTTCTATAGTTGAGAACTAATATTATCAGGCATTGGCATTGCTACGATAATTATAGGAATAAGGCAAAATAAATATTATCCTATGGGGCGCATGTGCTGGTATTATTTGGAATGAATAAACATTAATGACTATCCGCCAAGGCCCCGCCAGCTTCAAGCGGCATCTTTTTTGTCTCCTCAAGGCATACAGAGTGCGTGGTATTGTTGCAGAAGATTTTTAATTTTATGGAGAAACCAGATTGGAGGTAAAGTAATGGGAAATACTGATATTTTTGAAGCAATCGCAAATGAATATGATACTTCTGAAAGAATTAAAATAGCAAAGATCATCAAACGCCATTCGTGAATATGATAAACAAAGGCTTCTATGGACTTGAGAAAATAAAAGCTGTTCGTAACCCATGAGTGTACAAAAAAGATGTACTTAATGAGGAGGGTTATTGCAGTATGGATAATAACCTACTATATGTATGTGGACAATAATCTTGTCTTGATGAGGTGAAAGGAAAATAGTCTGGCTGTCTATAAAATTATTTGGTAAAATTGGACTGAAAAGCTAGCCTAGTTTGATAGGAGTGACTATGCAAACTTCTACCATACTATTAATTGCCTCGCTCGGGGCTATTTCTGTCTTAATGATGTTGTATGTCTATATCTTTATGTTTGAAGGCAGGCTTTTTCTTGGCCTGTGGTTTATTGGCTGGGCCATCATTGCGTTAAATTATAGTCTGGATGCTTTTTCCCCTAACTTGCTGAGACAAAACCACCTGATTTTACTTCTTAGTCTAAGTTCATATTTCTATGCAAACCTTTTAATATCTTGGGGTACTTTAATATTCCTGAAAATCAAAGCCGGAATATCCCTATCTTTAAGCGTAGGAATAATTTGGTTATTATTTTTTATCTTTTTCTCAAACCAGAATTGGTCGGATCTGCAGATGATTAAATACACCTATTTAGGGGTATTTGTACTATCCTCCTGGATAGGCGCAGCTATGATCAGGTCAGCCAAAAAGTACGGAAATCTCGCTCTTTTTTTAGGTTTATTAAATATAGCTTGGGTTGGCAATACTGTTATTTTTTCTTATATTCTAAAAATGCCCCAGATAGCTCCCTATATTGTTTCTCAAATAATTTTACTCTTCAACGCAATTGGACTTATTCAGCTTTTTTTAAAAGAGCAAAAGGATGAGATTAAGCGAGGACTGGCTCACATAACTTACCTCACTTTCCACGACGAATTAACCGGATTGTATAATAAAACTTATTTTGATAAGAAAATACAAGAGCTGGCAAAAAACAATGACTGCCTGCCCATCTCCTTGCTCGTTGGCGATATGAACGGGCTAAAATTCGTTAATGATGTTTTTGGTCATCAGGAGGGAGATAATTGGCTTAAAAGGATGGCCCTCATTATTCAACAATCTTGTCGTCAAAATGATATTATAGCAAGATGGGGCGGTGATGAGTTCGCTATTATTCTTCCAAACACGGATAAAGAAACAGCTCTCGATATTGGACATAAGATTAACGCAGCCTGTAAAAGCAATCAGGAGACAGATATTCTTTTAAGTATATCCTTGGGTGTTGCAACTAAAACCGATAGTGAAGCAGATTTGTCTAAGGTCCTAAAAGAAGCTGAACAATTAATGTATGAAATTAAGCTTATCGAAGGCAAGAAAGCCAGGTGGGCCATCGCTGAAATCTTAGGTAAACTGTTGCAGAAAAAAGATTATGAAACCAAAGAACATATTGAAAGATTGGAATCTCTAGCTAAAGAGTTCGCACGAATTCTTAATCTTTCCAAGGAAAACCTTAATAACCTTGTGCATGCTACAAATTTACATGACATCGGTAAAATCGGTATACCTGAAGATATTGTTCTGAAAAAGTCCCATCTTAATGAATCAGAATGGTTTATTATGAAAAAACATGTCGAAATTGGCTATCGAATTGCTTACGCGTCCGGAGAATTTGCCTATCTGGCCGATATCATTTTATATCACCATGAATGGTGGAACGGCCAAGGCTATCCCCAGGGACTTAAAGAAGATGAGATTCCTCTTTTGTCGCGTATCATATCCATTTTAGACGCCTTTGATGTCATGACCCACCAGCAGCCTTATAAACCCGCCAAGACTATAAACGAAGCTCTACATGAACTTTGTCTCAAAGCAGGAACCCAGTTTGATCCTACTTTAGTTCCGATCTTTATTAAGATGATGAGCAATAAAAGCCTCAGCTTTGGTAATCTGTGGTGCAAGAGGGATTGAGGCTTTCTCAAAATTATGATATTATAAATACATAAATATTGAGAAGGGTGAGGGATATGCCAAATATACGTCCCATTTCTGATTTGCGCAATAATGCAAACGAGATTTCCGAATTCTGCCATAAAGAACGCGAGCCTGTTTTCATAACTAAGAACGGTGTAGGCGACATGGTAGTGATGAGCATAGAAACCTACGAGCGACAACAGGCTTTAATTGAACTCTATAGCAAGTTGGCTGAAGCTGAGGCTGAGATTGCAAACGGTGCAGAGGGAAAGGATTTTTTTGAAGTGGCAAAAAAGTTCAGGGCTTATGTTCATGGAAAAGTATGAACTGAAGATATTTCCCTTGGCTGAGCAAGATCTAAAGGATATTACTGATTATCTAAATGAGCTTTTACCACAGGCTGCTCTTAAAATCTATGATGAAATTGTCGATAGCATCGCTTCTCTTGAGCAAATGCCAATGCGTTGTCCCCTTGCTAAAAATACTGTGCTTCGAGCAAAACAATACCGTATGCTGGTGGTGCATAATTATGTAGTGTTCTACGTTGTAAGTGGTAAAACAGTGCAAATACGGCGAATACTATATAGGCGAAGGCAATACGAATTTTTGCTATGAAAATTACAAAACCAAACCCGACGAGACAGTCACCCTGCCAGGCAGGCGCCGGACAGACCATTCAGCGGACCTGTATGACAAATACGGTTTTCTCCGTGCCGGGTATTTGCTCCCAGCTTGAAGCAGAGCAATCTGCCGTACAGCATGAAGAAGGAGATTATGGACCAATTAGCCGAGTCAGCTCGCCGGTATATGTCAAAGACAGCCGGTGCATTGCTCGAGTGCAGGCAATGTAAAGCAGGCTGCGGTCGTATACGCTGGAGTAGGTTTCGTTATTGGCTGCAGGTATGATGACCTCGTCAAATTCCAGCCCTTTTGACATTTGAATCGAAGTGATTGATATGCCATTCACAAAAGTTGCACTTTCCGGGGAAATCAAATGCACCTCGTAGTTTCGAGATAGTACATCATAAAGAACTTTAGCCGCGCTGTTCGTCTTCAGGATAATTCCGAGGGTCACATTCTCACTACTTTGAAATGTGTCGATTTTTTCCTTTATCTGCGTGAGTTCTTCCTGCTCGTCGCGGCAGTATATGAGGTTGGGAGCATCCTCATGGCGCTCAACCGCCTCGAGCGAAGCAACATTTTGGATGCGTTTGGCGAATGTGATAATCTCATAGGTTGAGCGGTAGCTCTTATTCAGCTCTACCAATTCCGCGCCTTTATATAGCTGACGCAGATCTCCGAGCGTATGTAAATGGTTTGGATTGATAAACTGCCCGAAGTCTCCAAGGAGCGTTTTCTGGCACTTAAATAGGATATTCATCACCGCGTATTGAACCGGTGTGTAATCTTGCATTTCGTCGATAACCAGATGGCGTATGACTTCGCTCTCCTGCAAACCCTCAAAAGCGGCGTGGAAGTACATAAAGGGGTATACATCGGCCCATTCGAGGGTTTTCTTTGCAGGCATCACAAATTTGTCCGCGATATTCATCTGCTTATAAAAATCCTTATAGAGCGACAGGGTATTCTTCACCTTTAGTATCGCGGTTAGACTTTTTAAGATGGTCCAAGTATTTGGCAAAGTCTCCTGCATGAAGTTGTCGGTTTCAAAGCGGTCATGAATATCGTCCGCAATCATCTGAAGCCGCCGCTTGACCGGGTGCGTATGATAAGCGGCAAAGCGGCTTTGTATCCATTCACTTTTGGCAGAGAATCTTCCAAAAGTGTAGTCAGATGGTTCAAAGATGGTCTCAGGCATCCGGGTCAGATACTCGTCCATCAGATTTATAAAATCCAGTGTGGATTTGAAGCGCACCCGCTCTGCCCATTTGGGGTCGTCTGTTTCAAGAGGGTCCTTGTCGGGCTCGAAATGGATGATGCCCCCAAGCTGAACCTCGGCAATATCTGCAAAGCTCATCCCATAAATCGGCTCCTCGCCTAATTCGGGCAGGACATTGGAAATATAATCCCCAAATACCTTGTTGGGCGATAGAATGGTCACGTTCTTTGCCGATAACCTGTCTTTGAAGCGGTAGAGTAAGTAGGCGATCCGATGCAGCGCAATGGATGTCTTGCCAGAACCTGCGACCCCTTGAATAAGAAGGGTTCCAGCCTTTTCGTTCCGAATAATCAGGTTTTGTTCCTTTTGAATGGTTGCGATGATGGATTTCATCTTCTCGTCCGAAGTATGGCTCAATTCACGCTGCAGAATATCATCTTGAATATTAACCGAGCTCTCCAACGCATATTCCATCTCGCCATTCTTGATTTTAAATTGCCGCTTTCGCGTCAGCTCGCCGTCGATTCGTCCAGCCGGGGCAACGTATCCCGCAGGCCCAACCTCGCAATCATAAAACATGCTTGCGACCGGGGAGCGCCAATCAGAAATCAGCAGCTCATTATCGTGGCTGAAAGCAAATCTGCCAATGTAAAAGGTGGCAGGTGTTCCTTTGGATGCTTCTCGAAAGTCAATCCGGGCAAAGTAAGGCGAGTCCAGCAGCTTGGCGAGTTTATCCCGAATCTCAACAGCAAAGGCCCCACGGTTGTCAATTTGCTTTAAAGCGAGTTCATCTTGGAACATCTCGTGTGGGTCAATTTCACCGCGATGCTGTACCATGTACCGCTTGGCATCCATATATTCTTTGTCAATTTGCTCGACTGAATCATTCGCTTGCTTTATGGCCTCATCCAGCTTGCTCTTGATATCGTCAAGATGCGCGATTTCATCGGGAAAAGCCGGCGTTTCATCTGGTTCTTTCTTTTTCCTTTCGTTGATATGGGCAGGCGCATGCAGGGCGCGCCTGCCCACTTGCTGTGCATTAGTCGTTTGAATCCTCTTGGGTAAAACCATCCTTTGTGTCGGATATCCAAATTCCGTCAGAAGTTCCGCTTCGGCAAAGCCCAGCTCCTTGAGGGCTTTGCGATATCCTGTATCTGCTTTGTCGCCCTCTCGGAATGTAGTAATGCTGATTTCCTTATTCTTCAGCAGCTCAGTGAGCGCCACATTCAAGAAGTCTCGAGAAATACCCTGTTTCCGATAAAGCGGATGTACCGCAAGGAAATCTATGCTGCCGGTTTCGTAGTTCATCATCATGGCGCCAATAGAAATGCCGCCTTCGGTCATAAGCAGCGCGCCTTTGTTGGCAATATAGCGTTTCAGAACCGTTAAGTGCTCATCTTCTTCCAGATGGGGGAACCCGTCAATGGCAAGGTGAACCAATTCCATCCATATCGGAATATCCGCTTCTTTGGCAAAGCGGATTTCTCTCTTGGTATTTTTCTGCGCATTCTCAAGCGATTTGCGCTGGCCTTTGAAGTTGTATTCGAGTTGCAATGGATAAAACACCTCTTTTTTTCTGAATTGGTGAGGAGACTGTTTATACATAGCCTTGAACACATTGCTGAAAGCCTGTTGGCTGTCGTAACCGGCCAGAATCGCAATGTCTATAATTGGATTATCTGAAAAAACCAGCAGTTTAGCAGCTTCCGTTAGTTGCCTGCGTTGCGTATAATCATGAATAGAAAGCCCCACCGCATCGGTGAAGATGCGGTGCAGGTGGTACTTCGAATAATGTACTGCAGCGGCAACAATATCCAGGTCGATCTTTTCACTTGTCAAATGTGTTTCAATATAGTGGATTGCGGCTATAACTGTCTCAAGGTTTTTCATAGCGCCTCCTGCCCGTTATAATGCGAATCCATTATAGCAATATCAAAATTCTACCCTTATTAATAAATCTGGCGCTTATCATGCTATTTCTTTTTTTTCAAGCATGTCCTGCACCACGATGGGATCGAGTTTGCCTTCATCATGTATATTAATCACTCTAAACCACAGGAATAGCATGCATACAAAAATGAGACAATGATTGTGTATAACATCCAGCCAACAAGCCAAACACAGGGCCTTTCATAGGCCCTGTTAACTACATCGTTCACTCATTCGGCTCGAGCCACCGGATTACTTTTTTGTAACAGCACATATACGGGAAAATGACCGAGCCAATTATATCAGATTTGAAGATATCATTTTTAATCATTATTGCGATTTGTGCTGAAGTTTTGCAGCGTTCCCTTAATCTATCTACTTCACTTTTTCTTGTGAGTTTTTTAAAAATCCATTGTTCGTATCCGTTAAAAGCCTGGTGACTGAAGTAGGCGAACTGATGACTGATGGCGCCGTCATTACGCGGGAATACGGTCTTCCGGGAGTGGTAGGCGTGGAAAACGCCACGAAACTAATCAAAGACGGGCAGAGGAGCCGGGTGAACGGAACGGAAGGGTATGTAGTTGTAGACAGCACTTTATCCGGAAAACGGGGGTGCTGTCTATTCATATCTTTCTGAGTACAAAACCTAATCTTGACGATCATGGGGTTTTTCTATCCGTCTTCCAGCCAAACGTTAAAAAATTAATGTTGTTAATTCTCCGGCCAAGACTTCCGAACGCTTCATTGTTTCAAATGCTTTCAGATAAATCATGATAGCCTCTGTAGAGATATTTTTATTGACATAACCTTCGTTTTTACCTATTTCAATAAAACGCAGCATTAAAGGATAAAATTTGATATGAACAAAATTCTCAAGGATCTCCTTAATGGCAGGGTCATCAGCACTGATGGATTGGAGAAAATCCGGATTAATTGTACTTAGCCCTTTTGTACTGCCGAAAATAGTTTTTTCAACTTTTTTAGGAAAGGCTGATGAAATATGAATGCATATGTGAGGCGCTTCAATGATATTGACAAGACCAATCTGCTTGAAGTTGGCGGAAAGGGGCCAATTTGGGTGAAATGAGTAAGGCCGGTTTTCCCGTTCCCCCGGGATTTTGTATTACGACTTCAGCCTATCGGAAAATTGTTTCATCTGACCCTGCAATGGATGAACTTCTGGATGGTCTTAACCGGCTGCAGATGGACCAAGCCGATGACTTCGGCGCAAAGATCCGCACACGTTTGGAATCCATCACGATGCCTGACGAGATACAAGCCATGCCGCTGGCTTGAGGGAGTATCCTAAGTATATTATTGTCAGGTCCTTCGGCATTTACCGCCAAGCTCTGCTGGAAGAGGCTCGGCTGCTAAGGGAGAAAGGTTTGCTGCAGCAAGAAGAAGATATTTTCTATCTGTGCCTGGAGGAATTGGCTGCGCTGCTGGAAAATCGTTTAATGGAAGATGTAAGAGGCGTGATTGACAGCCGTAAAAAAGCCTTTGAACATCACAGAAGGATGACACCTCCCCGTGTTATGACCAGTGAGGGAGAAGTGGTAACGGGTGTAAGGAGCGGGGTTGAAGCTCCGGAAGGCGCTTTAGTGGGAACTCCGGCATCTTCCGGCGCTGTTGAGGGATATGTTAAGGTCGTTTTGAAACCGGAGGAAGCGAAATTGAAGAAGGGAGACATATTAGTCGCCCCCTACACGGATCCCGGTTGGACCCCCTTGTTTCATTCGGCTAAAGCATTGGTAGTGGAGATCGGGGGTATGATGACCCACGGATCAGTCATAGCCCGGGAGTATGGAATTCCGGCCGTAGTCGGTGTTGAGAATGCCACGAAAATATTAAAAGATGGTCAATACGTGCGGGTTAACGGTACAAAGGGTTTTGTGGAAGTATTAGAGGATGAACTCCATGAAAAATAGGGATCCTGTCAACGCTATTCCCACCATTGCCGGGGAACTGCATGGGTTTTCCCGCCATGCCTGGGTATTCAGCGCTTATATGCTGGCCTCTGCGGTGACTGTTCCTATTTACGGTAAGCTATCCGGTATATGGACGAAGACCTTACTTTCACTATTCATGAGGAAGCCATGATGGAACAGCTCAGTAAGATAGGCATCAGCAGGCAACTTGACCCAAGTGGTCATTTGTTGTATGATAAAAATGACCCAAGTGGTCATTTGTTTTTTCCTCCAATACAGAAATGAGGTGGCTATCATTTATCCGAAATTTTATAGTTTAGAACCGGAGAAACGGGAACGTATTATTAATGCGGCTCTTAAAGAATTTGCCCGCAATGGTTATGAAAAGGCTTCTACAAATGAGATTATTAAGGAAGCAGAAATATCTAAAGGATCATTATTCAACTATTTTAACAGTAAAAAGGGATTGTATTTATTCTTGCTTGATTATGTGGTTGAGGTTATTGATAAAATCTACGATGAAGTGGATTGGAATGAAACCGAACTTTTTGAAAGAATGAGACAAATCGGATTGATTAAATTTAAAATCATGAAGCAATACCCGCAAGCATTTGATTTTCTTAAGAACGTTCCCAATGAAAACGCACCTGAAGTAAAATCTGAAATCGATACAATAGGCAAAAATCTTATTGATAGCGGTTTACAAGCAGGCTATAAAAACATCGATTTGACAAAATTCCGTGATGGTATGGATATGGAAAAAATGATGAACATTATTACCTGGACAATAATGGGTTTTGCGGAGCAGCAAAGAAGCAAAGTCGGTTCCTTTGAAGATCTAAGCATTGATGTGCTTAGTGAATGGGAGGAATATTTTGATATATTGAAACGGTGTTTCTACAAAAAGGAGGAGCAATAATATGTTTATTGATGTTTCAAGCTTGAAGAAGAGCTATACATCTGGCGTGGTTAGAACTGAAGTTTTAAAGGGAATCGGGATGAATCTGGAAAAGGGGGAAATCGGTGTCATCCTCGGACCATCAGGTTCAGGAAAATCCACGCTGATGAATATCATCGGCGGTGTTGACCGTGGCGACAGCGGAAGGGTCATCGTTGACGGGGTCGAGATCAACAATTTGAACGACGACAAGCTGACCGATTATAGACGGGGGGACATCGGTTTCGTATTCCAGTTCTATAACCTCGTCCCCAACCTTACTGTCGGGGAAAACATAGAAGTCGTTTCCAACATCAGCAAATCGCCTCTGAATACCGACGAAGTTTTAGCAGCGGTGGAAATGCTGGATAAAAAACACCGTTTCCCCAGGGAGCTCTCCGGTGGTGAGCAGCAACGGGTTTCCATTGCCAGGGCGATTGTCAAGAATCCGAAGCTCTTGCTTTGCGACGAGCCAACGGGCGCCCTCGATTATCAGACATCCCGCAGTATCTTGCAGCTTTTGCAGCAGGTGAACAAAAAATACGGGACAACTATTCTGATGATAACCCACAATGCTGCCATTGCCGCTATGGCCAACAGGGTATTTAAGCTTAGAAGCGGGGAAATTGTAGAAGATGTGGTTAATCCAATGACTGTTCCGGCGGAAAGGATTGAGTGGTAATGGCGCTGAATAAAAGAGTTTTGCGTATATTGAAAGAAAACGCACTGCGATACCTTGGCGTTCTTATGCTAATCATCCTTGGAAGCTACACGTTTGTTGTGGCGGCGGGGATATCTCAGAATCTGGATACCCTGGTTACCACGTTTACAGAGAGGCATATGCAGGAAGATCTGTCCTTTTCAACTGACAAGGCTATTCCTGATAGCGCAGAATTAGAGAAAGCGACTGACGCCATCCTCGAAGAATACATGAGCTTTGACGCCGCCCTGTCCGACTCGCTTACCCTGCGGTTGCTCAGTGAAACAGAAAAGCTGAACATCCCGGCTGTCATAGAGGGTCAAGCGCTTTCAGGCCCGGGAGAAATACTGCTTGACCCGGCCTTTGCCAAAGCGAACGGCTATCCAGTGGGGAGTCAAATAGAAGCGGCGGGCGAAACCTTCACTGTGGTGGGCTTTATGTCCTCGCCCCACTATATCTATCCGTTAGAAAACGTATACGATATCATGGTTTCGCCTGATAATTTTGGTGTGGGCGTTATAAACCGTGAGGAATTTGCTGATATAGACAACGCTTCCGTCATTTATTCCGTCAGGTTTAATGACAGAACGCAGAGCCGAAATATTCAGGCGGCGCAATTGCGGGAGCGTTTACACGCAGAAGGCATAACAGAGTCTGACTGGATTGACATCATGAACAACAAACGCGCCAGAATGGCTTGGGCGTCCATAACCGGTTTGAAAACGATGAGCGTACCGGCGCCGGCGGCAATGTTTCTTTTATGCTGCTTAATTATTGGCATCATAATATGGCGTATGATACGCCATGAATCGGTGATTATCGGGACGCTCTACGCGCAAGGCTACCGGCGGCGTGAGTTAATGCGCCACTATATGGCTATTCCTCTGCTGCTCGCTTTTGCGGGCGGAGTGATAGGGAGCGCGTTGGCGCTGCCGTCCATCGTACCGTCGGTTATGGCTATGGTTTCATACTATAATGTTCCCGTTATAGACATTGAACTGAGTGTTGTGAATGTTTTAATCGGAATACTGACGCCTGTGCTGTTTTTGGGCGTCAGCAGCTATCTGGTTATCCGTTCGGAACTGAAACGTTCTCCGGCGGAGCTTATGAAAGGCAGTGAACAAAAAACCAAGGTTAACGCCCTGGAGCGCGCGCTTAAACTGGAAAGGTTTAAGTTTAGTACAAAATTTAAGCTGCGTGAGCAGCTAAGAAGCATTTCACGGCTTTTGTTCCTACTTTTGGGCGTTACCAGCGCATCAGTGCTCATGCTTTTTGGCTTCACGATTATGAACTCTATGGACTATGTATTCAAAAACAGCACCACGGAAACCTACCGGTTTGAATACGAATACGCCTTTAAGAACACGCAATACGGTGAGGCGCCGGAAGCGGCGGAGGTTTTTTCAGCCGGAAGGTTTTATCCTGAAAACAACGAGGGAATTGAGTTTTATGTAACCGGTGTAGAGCCGGATTCGACAATTTTGACGCTGCGCGACAGCAAGGGGAAGCCGCTTTCCAATGAACAGACAAACATTACAAAACCTTTGGCGGACAGGTTAGGCATTAAGGCGGGCGACAGCGTAAGCTTCATAAACAAGCAGGACGGGAAGCCGTACACATTTCACATTGACGCTGTTGCCGACTCCTATGCGGGGCAATTTATCTTTATGCCAATCGATGAGTTTAACGCACAGCTCGGATTCTCCGAAAGTGGCTACACGGGGCTCTGGAGCACAAAAAGGCTTGATATTCCCGACGAGCAGCTTTCAGGAACAAAAAGCTTAAGCGAAACCGCGAACGCCATGGATGAACTGCTGGGGCCGATGATTTCCATGGTGGCGGCGATGACCCTTGTCTCCTGTGTCGTGGGCCTGATTATTCTCTATCTGGTAACCTCGCTGATTATCGAGGAAAATAAAAACACCATCTCGCTTTTTAAGATATTTGGCTACAGACGCCGCGAAATCTGGTCCCTGATCCTAAACAGCTCGACCTTTGTCATATTGGCCGGATTTATTATCAGCATTC
This sequence comes from Pelotomaculum sp. FP, assembly GCF_004369245.1. Taxonomy (NCBI): domain Bacteria; kingdom Bacillati; phylum Bacillota; class Clostridia; order Eubacteriales; family Desulfotomaculaceae; genus Pelotomaculum; species Pelotomaculum sp. FP. The sequence goes on from NZ_QFGB01000020.1 coordinate 29,128, forward strand.
CTGTTATGGCGGCGTCAATGGGCGCAATGTACGGCTATCTTGGCGCTATGATAAATTTAGTGCTGCCGACGATTATTAGTCCGCTTTATGTGGTTGTCTGTTTTGCGGCCATCATGCTGACCTATCAGCTTAGCAAGCTGCTGTGTGCAAAGAAGGTGAACGAAGTTTCCATGAGTGTGGCGCTAAAAACAGGAACAGAATAGAAAAAGTCTTTGTATCATTTAATTTAATAAGCAGCAAAAAAAAGAACTGATTAACAATACAGGCAAGCACAGATTATATCTGATGGACGAGCCTACGACCGGATTGCATCCAATGGATGTTGAAAATTTTCTTACACTTTTGAACCGCGTTGTAAATTCCGGAAACACTGTAATTGTAGTGGAACACAATCAGCAGGTTAGAAAAGCCGCCGATTGGATTGTCGACCTTGGCCCAGAGGGCGGTAAAATTGGTGGACAAGTTGTATTTACAGGGACGCCATTGGAGATGTTGAAAAATGGAGAAACAATTACGGCAGATTGTTTACGAAAATCCTTATAGATCCTTGCGCAATGGTGCTATCGGCAGTTGAGCATTTCCCTGCCTCGCACAGCGACTACGGCATTTTCTATTCTGCAGCAAAGAAACAGTTTTTCGACCTTATTTTAACATTTGTGCTATAATTATATTAACTTCTGATTTTTCATAATGAGTAATGAACAACAGTAACGACTGGCAGACGTTTTTAAAAGCAGTGCCCATACGACGGGAGGATTTTGCTACAGATTTTCCCCATACGCCCCAATATAGAAAACAGGTGTTTTTAGATGTTTATCGCTGATTTTCATATACATTCAAAATACTCAAGAGCCACCAGTAAGAATTGTGTACCTGAGATGCTCGAATTTTGGGCGCGGCGCAAAGGAATTGACGTTATCGGCACAGGCGATTTCACGCATCCGGCCTGGCGTGAGGAATTAAAAGAAAAGCTGGTCCCTACTGGCGAAGGCCTTTATATTCTCAAGGATGATTTCCGCCAAAAGGATCTAGTGGCGGGAGGAAGCCTCAAGCCTCAATTTATTGTCACTGGCGAAATCAGTTCCATATACAAAAAGAACGGCAGAGTAAGAAAAGTCCACAACCTGATCCTTTTACCCAGCCTGGAACATGCTGAGTTGGTATCGCACAGGCTTGAGGCCATAGGCAATTTGAACTCTGACGGTCGGCCCATATTGGGCCTGGACAGCAGGGACTTGCTGGAGATCGTACTTGATATGTGCGCGGAGGCTATATTGATACCTGCTCACATATGGACCCCGCATTTCTCACTGTACGGCGCTTATTCCGGATTCGATCACATTCAAGAGTGCTTTGAAGATTTAACCGGCTATATTTATGCCCTCGAAACAGGCCTTTCCTCAGATCCTCCCATGAATTGGCGCCTTTCCGCCTTGGATGGCTTTACGCTGGTTTCCAACTCGGATGCCCATTCGCCTGCCAACCTAGGAAGAGAAGCCAATATTTTTGATACCGCGCTTTCTTATCAAAGTATCTTGCAGGCATTAAAAAACCGCAGTACAAAAGAGTTTTTCGGTACCATAGAGTTTTTTCCGGAAGAAGGAAAATACCACTATGACGGGCATAAAAACTGCAAGGTGTGCTGGAAGCCTGCGGAGACAATATCTGCGCAAGGTATATGCCCGGTCTGCGGCGGTCGAATTACAGTGGGCGTGCTTCACCGGGTTGAAGCCATGGCCGACCGGGAAGAAGGGTTTGTAGCACCGGCGGCCAAGCATTTTGAAAGCCTGATTCCTCTTCAGGAGATCATCGCTTCCTCGATCGGTTGTACGGTCACCAGCAAAAAGGTGAGGGAAACATACGAGAATTTAATCCGGAGCATCGGACCGGAGTTGTTTATACTCCGCCAGGCAACGCTGCCCGATATTGAACTGGTAGCCGGCTCCTGGATCGCTGAGGGTATCCGCAGGCTGAGGTGCGGCCAGATCGACATACAACCCGGTTTTGACGGAGAATACGGTAAAATTACAGTCATGGACAAAAGCGAAATCGAGCGGCTTTCCGGTCAGCTATACATTTTCAACGATCAAAGCGATGCACTGCCAAGTCCATCAATATCCAATACGATTGCGGCTGAAAAGGCTTCGGCCCGGCAAGAAACCGTGCTGCCGCCGATTCTAGTGGATAATGTTTCGTTCAGGGGCCGCGAGGATACAAAGACCGCGGTTCCCGTGGAAACGTCTTATGAATTGAACAAAGAGCAGTGGGAAGCCGTTTCCTCCCCCAGCCCAGCCATTGCTGTCATGGCCGGGCCTGGAACGGGCAAAACCAAAACTCTGGTATACCGTATTATCTACCTGGTTGAAAAATGTGGTGTCCATCCCGACCAGATCACTGCCGTTACCTTTACCAATAAGGCCGCCCAGGAGATGCGTGTCCGGTTGGAGAGGCACTTCGGGGAAAAACGGACAACGGCCGCCATGACCATAGGGACCTTTCACTCCATAAGCCTGCAAATTTTGTCCCAATGGAAGGGCAAAAATAACATGACGATTATTGATGAGGAGGATGCCCTGGCCATCATCGGGGAAATCGTCAAGGATATGAAATTGGAGCTTTCCCCTCGAGATGTCATGAAAGGGATATCGCTGGTTAAAAACGGTATATCCCCGGTGGGAGATAAAAAAAAGGGAGGCCCCCTCAGCGACGGTGTGCCCCCGGTCCTGGTCTACGATGCATACTGCGCGCAACTTAAGGGTTACGGGGTAATGGACTATGACGATATCCTCCTGGAGGTCCTTTACCAGTTTGAAGGTGGAAGCACAGAGGATACCGCAGGCAGGAACGTGTCAAACCCTTTCTCCCACCTGCTGGTGGATGAGTTTCAGGACGTCAACGAGATTCAATACCGCTTGATTAAAGCATGGAGCAGGAAAAGCGAGAGTATTTTTATTATCGGCGACCCGGACCAGTCGATTTATGGTTTCCGGGGTTCGGATCTGCGCTATTTTGCAAGGTTTAAAGATGATTTTCCAGGACTCCAGCAGGTCCGGCTGACGCAGAATTACCGCTCCACGCCCGAGATCATCGCTTGCGCCCAAGCGCTAATCTCCCGGAAAAATGCCGGGGAGCGCGGGGTTTTCTTGGAGGCCGGCAGGGCAAGGGGCAGCAGAGTACGTCTGATAGATGCCAGGGATGAGTTTTCTGAAGCCCTGTTTGTGGCCAAGGAAATAAACCGGATGGTCGGCGGTATCGATATGCTGGATACCCAGGCGCTATCGGCATCCCGTTCCAAAAGAATCGGAGCCAAACATCCCCGAGGCTTTTCCGATATAGCCTTATTATACCGCACCAATCACCAGGCGCGAATTTTGGAGCAATGTCTTTTAAAAGAGGGGATTCCATATGTGGTGGCCGGGCGGGAGGAGTTCCTGACAGATAAGCCGGTGCGCCATGCCCTTGCTTTTTTCAAATTTCTGCTCAATCCCGGGGATACGGTTTCCCTGTTGCGATATCTGAAAGCAGAAGAGAGCTATTCGGCAGACCTGAACAAAAAAATTTTTGAAAGTTATACGGCCGGGAATAAAAGCCTGGCATCTCTGTCAAGAATCATGGAAGAGATTCGACTGCCCCTGGAACAACCGGACCAACCCGGAAATTTCCTGGAGATGCTGAGAAAGTATGCACCAATTATTCGGAAGGAAAAGCCGAAGCAAATCATAGATTCCTGGATTGACGACCATAACCTGTCCAATAGCCATTCCATGGCATTGCTTTCCCATACTGCTGTTATGTATACCCAAATGCCTTCCTTGATGCAAAACCTGATTTTGGGCCGGGAAAGTGATGTAGTCCGCAGCGGCGGCAAAGTCTATTCGCCGGATGCGGTTTCCTTAATGACCATCCACGCCGCCAAAGGCCTGGAATTTCCCGTCGTGTTCATCTGCGGAGTCACCGATGGAAGGATTCCTTTAAGGAACAGCCGCCTTCAATGCAATATGGATGAGGAGAGACGGCTGTTTTATGTCGGGATGACCAGGGCCCGGGATGAACTTATCCTGCTGACCTACCGTACCCCATCCCTTTTTATTGCCGACCTATCCGAAAAGCACCTGATAAGAGAGCATGCTTTTACGCCAAAGCAAACGCCTCAATACCAGCAAGCCGCTCTTTTTGAATAACCCGTCTAAACCCGACACATGGGTTTGCGAACCTGTTCGTTTCTAATAAATTTCGCCTTTCAAATATTTTTTGTCTTTTTTTCGCCGCTTGACACATTCGGCGCCCTCAACAATCATCTGTCTTGCGGCGATGATAGCGGAGGCTTGCTGTGTCAATTAATCAATAGAATACAGCATTATCCTCACATCGTCAGCTTGAGGGCTGGCGGTTTTTATATTTATCCGACGAAAGTATTGCGAAGCATTGAAGCATCACATGAAAACTTCTACCAACAATATCCAATGGACAAAAGTGCGGTTCCCCTAGTATGATAAGAACAAATGTTCTATGTAAGGGGTATGGTAATGAAAGTAAGTGTTGCAGGGTTCGTACATTTGCATGTTCATACGGAATACAGTCTTCTGCAGGCCACCTGCCGTCTGGAAGAGTTAATCCAAAAGGCAAAGTCTTTCGGTATGAATTCCCTGGCCATCACAGATAAGGGTGGGATTGACGGAGCCATTCGCTTTTATGAATTGGCCCGGAAATATGGCCTTCATCCTGTTATTGGCTGTGAAATGAAGGTTAATGACGCGGGAGAATCGCTCATTCTGTTAGCTGCTACGAACAGAGGGTATGCCCAGATCGTTAAATGGTTGAACAGTGGTTTTTCCCAATCGCCGGCTTTTCCCGGGGATGTGATTGCCTTGAGCGGGGGGAGAAACGGAAGCATCTATCGTTTGCTGGCCAGGGGAGAGATGGACCTGGCGGAGGAGCAGGCTCGTGAATATGCAAATTGTTTCGGGGAGGGAAACTTCTATCTTGAGGCGCAGGATCACGGTTTGGCTGATGAGCGTATGATCATGGAGCGGACTGTAAGACTTTCTCAGAAAACAGGGATTTCCCTGGTGGCTACCCATGATGTGCATTACCTTGTTTCCGAAGACGCCTCTCTGCTTCAGATGCTGCAAAATATACCCCAGACTCAACAAGCGGCGGCAAGGGCCTTTTATTTTCCCTCCTCTCAGGAAATGGAGGAAAAATTTCGTGACCTGCCGTCGGCTTTAGCCAATACGGACATTATTGCCTGGCGCTGCCAGGTAAGATTGGACCCTGGATGTTACAGGCTGCCCCAATTTCCAGTGCCGGAAGGCTGGAACGAGGAAGCCTATCTAAAACATCTTTGCCTGGAAGGTTTGCACAGACGTTTTGCTTTGCAGGCCTTAAGTGACGGGGAGCGACAGAAAGTTATGGAGCGAATGAACCGGGAGCTGGCTTTGATTTTTGCTCGCGGCCTGGCTTCTTATTTTCTTATCGTTTGGGATATGGTGAAATTTGCCCGGCAAAGCAAAATCCCCGTTGGCCCGGGGAGAGGTTCGGCGGCCGGCAGTCTTGTGGTATATTTATTAGGCGTAACGGAGGTAAACCCCCTTGTTCATGAACTGTCTTTTGAACGTTTTTTGAGTCCGGACCGGGCTGATTTACCGGACATTGACCTGGATGTCTGTCAGGTGAGGCGCCCGGAAATACTGCAGTACATCAAGGACAAGTACGGCGCCGGCCGGGTTGTTCATATCGGGGTGTTAAACACCTACGGTACGCGGGGGGCGATTAGGGAAGCGGGAAAATACTTGAAGCTGCCGGAGGAACACATTGATCTTCTGGCCAAGCTTCTTCCTCCCTTTACCGGCCAGGGTGGAATCCGGCATTGCCTGGAAAAGCTGCCTGAACTGCGGCAATTACCGGTCAGGCAGGAACCGTATAAATCCCTGTTTCACTATGCCCAACGTATGGAAGGATTGCCCCGCAATCACTCTGCCCATCCCTCGGGAATTCTTATCGGGCATGAAGAGTTGGCAGCCGTCATTCCCCTGCAGCATAGACCCAATGGAGCCCTTATGACTTCCTTTAACAAGGAGGATATTCAAGCCCTCGGCTTATTGAAAATAGACTTGCTGGGCTTGCGCAATCTCAGTGTGATTTATGGCGCGTTCCAGGCCATTCGTAATCTTACAGGAAAGGAAATAGAGATTAAAGATATTCCTCTGGATGATCCGGATACCTTCCGTACCATGGAAAAAGGGGATACCCTCGGTTGTTTTCAGTTGGAGAGCATGGGGATCCGGAGCCTGATGCGCAGGCTGAGGCCGCAAAACCTGGAGGATCTTACGGCTTTGCTGGCCCTATACCGGCCCGGAGCCTGGCAGGAAGGGATCGTCGAAACGTATTTGCGCCGGCGGCACGGCCAGGAGAAGAGTGATTTTCTCCTTCCCGAACTGGAAGAGATTCTTTCACGGACCTACGGCCTTATTCTTTACCAGGAACAGGTGATGCAAATTGCCCATGTATTGGCCGGCTATTCCATGGGGGAAGCCGATTCCCTGCGGCGTGCGCTTGCTCAAAAATCCGTTGCGGGTTTGGCCCGTCACCGCCGGCGCTTTGTCCGGGGGGCCATGGCACGGGGCCGCTCGCAAGAGGAGGCTGACGCTGTTTTTGATTTTTTAGCCCGCTTTGCCGGCTACAGTTTCAATAAAGCCCATAGTGTTTCCTATGCTTATATTTCTTACTGGACTGTCTATCTAAAAACTCACTATCCCAAAGAATATATGGCAGCCTTATTAAGTTCGGAAGGAGGATACTACGACAAAAGAGTATACTTTCGGGAAACTGTGAAAATGGGGATTCCCCTGTTCAGCCCTGATGTGAACGGCAGCAGTTTTGGCTTCCAGGTGGAGAAAGAGGGGATCCGCATCGGAATGGACGCCATCAAAGGCTCCGGGCCGGAAGCGGTGGCTTCCCTGTTATGCTCCCGCCAAAAAGACGGTCATTTTACCTCTTTTCAGGAACTGGCTAAAAGGATGAAAGCCTATGGTGTCAAAAGGCCGGTTTTGCAAGGATGGATCGCTGCGGGCGCCTGTGACAGTTTGGGGGACAACAGGCGGCTAATGATTTTCTCACTAAATTCTTTAAAGAACAGTCTTTATGCCGGTGAATCCCTCGATACAAGCGAAGATTTTTCCGCAAGTGAAAAGAGGAGAATGGAAAAATTGTTGTTGGGATTTTCCCTGGTGCAAACACCCTCTAATAAGTGGCGGCAATTTTTAAAACGCTATCAAATAGCTCCCATTGATACCTTATGTGAGGGGCAAAAGAATAAGCGGGTTCGAATTTGTGGCGCAATTATTCACAGCAGGCGTCAACCTACAGGGAATGGGGAATATGTCCTGTTTCTTGTTCTTCAGGATCATTCCGGCATGGTGGAAGTGAGTTTATATCCCAAGACATACAAGGCATGCCTGTATGAATTAAATCCGCAGGGCATAATAGTAGAAGGAATTCTCTATTCAGAGGACAAGAATTTGCATATTGTCGCTGAAAAAATTAAAGCCTTGGGAGGGTAACTATGCTTTTGATCGGTACCGCCGGGTACAGTTATGAGGACTGGCGGGGCATCTTTTACCCTGAAGATATCGACAAGAAAGAAATGCTCAGTTTTTATGCCCGGGAATTTGCTTTCACGGAAGTAAATACAACCTTTTACAGGCTCCCCAACCGCTTTATGCTTTATCACATGCAGGAAAAAACTCCTGACAATTTTCAATTCGTGATTAAAGCCTACCGGGGACTGACCCATAAACGGGAAGACAATGCCCAGCATTTCAGCGATTTTAAAGAAGCTCTAAAACCACTGACTGAAACAGGTAAACTGGGCTGTATCCTGGCCCAGTTTCCTACCAGTTTCCGGGACAGGGATGAGAACACGGACTATTTGAAAGAGTTTAAGGAGCGGCTGGGAGATATCCCTGTTGTCGTTGAATTTCGCCATGAAGAGTGGATTAACGAAAGAACTTTTGAGCTCCTGGAAGAAGAAGGATTAGGTTATGTTTGTGTCGATGAACCCCAGTTTAAAACCTTGGTTCCACCCGTGATCAGGGCCACCGGTTCCATTGGGTATGTACGTTTCCATGGACGCAATTACAAAAAATGGTGGCGCCATGAGGAAACCCACGAACGCTACGATTATTTATATACAGAAGAGGAATTGCAGGACTGGCTCCCCAGGATTTTAAGACTCCTCCGGCAGACCAAAAAGACTTTTGTCAGTATGAACAATCATTACCGGGCCCAGGCTGTGATCAACGGGCGCATGCTGAAAAAGATGCTGGAGACGGAGGGAGTTTTAAAATGACGGGCAGGACGGTTAGCCTGGAGACCATAACAGATCTGGAAACATTGAAAAACCTTTGTCTTCGTATATTTTTGCCGGAGCCAGGGGAAAGCATTGTGTTCGGCGAGGGGCCGGAACCTGCCCGCCTGGCGCTGATCGGGGAAGCGCCAGGGAAAGAGGAGGCCAAAACAGGTCGTCCCTTTGTAGGGAATGCAGGCAGGCTGCTTAATAAATATTTGGAGGAGGCGGGAATAGGCAGGGAGGATGTTTATATCACCAATGTTTTAAAAGTGAAGCATCCCGGTAACCGGACACCAAGAAAAGCGGAAATAAAAGAGGCCTTGCCCTTTTTGTTACGGCAAATTGAGTTGATACATCCGGCAGTCATCGTATGCTTGGGAAGCATCGCTGTGCAGGCGATTCTTGATCCGCAGGCCAAGATCACCCAAATCAGGGGGCAGTGGAGAGAAAAGGATGGTACAAACGTGATGCCCACCTATCATCCTTCTGCGATTTTTCACGACGAAGGGAAAAAAGAACTGTTTAAGAAAGATCTGCTCCAGGTGGGAAAGGTGTTAAAAGGCTTGGGATAGGACGGTCTTAGTATTACCATAGTATTTAAAAGCAGTTGACGGTGTATTTTTCATATGGTATTATTCCATTAAACCTATGAAGAGGGAGTAAAACTGCAAACCAGCTTTATAGAGAGCCGGGGATGATGGAAACCTGGCAGGCGTTGGGGCAGACAAATGGGCCTCTGAGGGCGGAGTGAAAGAGATTTTGTCTTTAGTAGCTTACGACGCGTAGCCGGCGTTATTGGTGAGGGGTGTGTTGGCGCCCTGCAAAAGAGGATGCATTGAAGTGGAGTTTCAATACATCAATCAAGGTGGCACCGCAGGTTATTACACCTGTCCTTATCCGGAGGGCAGGTGTTTTTATTTATAAAATTTAAAAAGATAAGGGAGGAGTTTCAATGAAGAGGTTGTTATCAGTGGTTCTAACGATTTGTATGATGGTTACAGCAATGTTGACCATGACGGCGTGTTCAAAGAATCAAAGCAGCAGTACCCCAAAAACAAGTGACGCAAAGAAAAAGATCGGTATCGTCCAGATAGTTGAACACCCGTCACTGAACACAATAAGAGAAAACATAATAAAGGAAATGGCTGACAAAGGTTTTAAGGACGGAGAAAATATTACCATAGATTATCAGAACGCGCAGGGTGATCAGACCAACCTTAAAACCATATGTCAGAAGTTTGCCAACAGCAAATATGATTTGATTATTGCCATCGCAACCCCATCAGCGCAGGCGGCAGCAGGTGAAACAAAAGATATTCCGGTTCTTTTCTCAGCCTGTACCGATCCAGTCGGCTCAGGCCTGGTAAAAAGCCTGGATAAGCCGGGTGGCAACGTTACAGGCACCTCCGATGCCGTATCAGCAGAACAGATTATGAAGCTGGCAAAACGTATTACACCTAATATCAAAACTGTCGGAGCCTTGTACAATTCAAGTGAAACCAACTCTATATCAGTAATCAATGAATTAAAGGAATACGCAAAGAATAATGGACTGACTGTTGTGGAGGCGACAATTACCAATTCCTCTGAGGTTCAGCAGGCAACCCAATCTCTGGTCGGAAAAGCGGACGCCATATTCTCGCCTATTGACAATACTGTCGCATCAGCCATGCCTGTAGTCGCTCAGGTTGCCAATAAGGCCAAGATACCTGTATATGTGGGAGCTGACTCAATGGTTAAGGACGGCGGGCTTGCTACCTGCGGCGTAAATTATACGGTGCTTGGCAAAGAGACAGGGGACATGGCCATGGAAATCCTGAATGGCAAAAAGCCCGGAGACATGGCGGTTAAAAGAATGACCCAGATGGATGTATATTTAAATAAAAATACTGCTCAGGCAATAGGAATAACCATACCCGAAGATGTATTGAAAGAGGCGGCGCAGGTCTTTTAACAAAAATTGAGCAGCGGGAAAATTGAGCTAAATCTATAGCGATAAAGAATTTACAATCCAAAAGAGGTGTAAATTCTTTATTGCATTTAATACGGCTCTTTTGTGCTGACTAACGTATTTTAAAGGAGTAGTTTGACATGTCTTTAACGGTGTTTCAGGGTTCTCTGGAATTAGGAATTATATATGCGATAATGGCCCTGGGCGTTTTCATATCTTTCAGGACGCTCAACATGCCCGACCTGACGGTGGACGGAAGCTTTGTCCTGGGTGCGGCCGTTTCGGCGGTTATGTGTACAAACCGCACTCCGTTTACAGGATTGCTGCTGGCTTTTGTTGCTGGCTGCGGAGCCGGCTGTATAACCGCGCTGCTCCATACCAAATTAAAAATTCAGCCGCTTCTTGCGGGGATACTAACCATGCTGGCATTGTATTCGATAAATTTAAAGGTAATGCATGGCAAAGCGAATATACCACTTATTAATTTGGCTACCATATTCAGCAGCTTTGAAAGTGCTTTATTAAATGACTACACGAAAATCGTAATATCTTTTGGTATATTGCTGGTTATCCTTGTCATTCTGTTCTTGTTCCTTAAGACAAGACTCGGCTTCGTTTTAAGGGCAACTGGTGATAACGATCAAATGGTGAGGGCCCTCGGTGTGAATACGGATTTTACCATACTTATCGGTCTGGCGGTATCCAATGGACTGGTGGCTTTATCCGGCGCTATTATCGCTCAGTATCAATCATTCGCCGACATCAGCATGGGTACCGGGATGGTCATCATCGGTCTGGCTTCTGTCATTGTAGGGGAAGTAATATTCGGGACAAAGACACTCTTGAAAAGGCTTATTGCCGTAATACTTGGTTCGATCCTTTATAGATTTGTCATCGCCTTAGCCCTTGAACTGGGTATGCCCCCTACTGACCTTAAGCTTGTTTCCGCGGTAATAGTAGCTTTGGCACTATCGATGTCTACCATAAAGAATAGTTTTGAAGTTATGAAAAAGAGATTGGGAGCAAGAAGTTAAAGGAGGGCTACCGTGATGTTGGAAATTGAAAGTGTAAGCAAAACATTTGGTAAAGGCAGCATCAATGAGAAGCTGGCTTTGGATAATATCAGTCTTTCCATCGGTGAAGGCGAGTTCGCCACTGTGATTGGTGGAAACGGAGCAGGAAAATCCACCCTGTTAAACTGCATATCAGGAGTGCATTCTATAGATTCCGGCAAAATAATGATAGATACAATTGATATCTCCTTCAGCCCCGAGTATAAACGTTCAAGATATATGGGCAGGGTGTTTCAGGACCCTATGAAAGGCACTGCCTATGATATGAGCATTGCGGAAAATTTGGCCATAGCGTATGCAAAAGGTAAGCCCGTTGGACTGGGAGCAGGGATAAGAAAGAACGACCTGAAACTGTTTAGAGAGCGCTTGTCACTTTTGGAACTGGGATTAGAAGATAGAATGGAGCAGAAGGTCGGGCTGCTTTCAGGAGGGCAGCGCCAGGCCCTTACGCTGCTCATGGCTACCATTGTTAAGCCGAAGCTCCTATTGCTGGATGAACATACGGCTGCATTGGACCCGTCCATAGCAAGCAAAGTATTGCAGCTTACACGGGATATTGTAGCCGAACAGAAACTTAGCACGATTATGATTACCCATAATATGAAGGCGGCGTTGGAATACGGCACAAGGACGATCATGATGCATGAGGGGAGAATATTTCTTGATATAGAGGGCAAAGAAAGAGAAGATATGACTGTGGACGGCTTAATTGAACTTTTTGGCAAGAAGAGCGGCACAATGCTTGATAATGACAGAATGCTGCTCGGTTGATGCCATTGAAGTTGGCGCTGTCTGGCATTATTATGCTATCATTTACGCGATCTTGCATAAGCAAAGCCAATGAACACTTAAAAATTTTTTTCTGTGAATACTTGACAGATAGGGTTGGTTAAATTAAGATGAGTATAAAGTCATTGAGTATGGAGTCAATTAAAATGACCGGTATACAATCCAAGACCCAGCGCCAGATACAAAAGGAGCAAACGAGAAGACATCTTATTGAAACTGCATTCGAGCAGTTTGCCCAACAGGGTTTAACTGCTACCAGAACCGCTGATATTGCTAAAGCCGCAAAAGTATCCCACGGGACGGTTTTTGCACATTTCTCAACGCAGGAAGCACTGCTCAATGCCGTTATCGAAGAATTCGGTGCACGGGTGTCCCTCAGGCTTCATGAACTGGCTGTCTGCAACAATAGCTTGCGGGAGGTGCTGGCGGCGCATCTTAAGGGTTTAACGGAGCACGAGGCTTTTTATACAAGATTGGTGATTGAAGGTCGTTTGCTGCCGGAGAGCGCCAGAAATGCATTCACCATAATTCAATCGTCTATCTCCTTCCACCTCAGCCAGGCAGCCGAGAGAGAGATGAAAGAAGGCACTATTGATCCGTATCCGATTCACCTGCTTTTTAATACGTGGGTCGGCTTAATCCATTATTATTTGGCAAACAACGATCTTTTTGCTCCAGAAGAATCCGTGCTGGGACGTTATGGGCAGGAGCTGCTGGAGCACTATATACGCTTAATCACTTCAAAAGTATGATCCAATACCGTCTGTGACTTTTTGAACGGCTAATCGCGTTGGGATGGTTTGAGAATACATACCGAAATATGAAAGGGGATGTGAAAGAATGAAAATATGTGTTGCATGTGGAATGCCGATGAAGGAGCCGGCAGATTTTGCTATGGGTGATACTGGAAAGGATTACTGTGTGCACTGTGCGCGGCCTGACGGAACGATGCAGTCATACGAGGAAAAGCTGGGTTCATTAACTGCCTTCATTATCAGGACACAGGGTCTGGATAAAATGGCGGCCAATGTTGCGGCCCGAAAAATGATGGCCCGACTGCCGGCATGGAAGTCAGGAGACTAACTTGAAAAAAACTGTCTTGAAAGTGTTTAATGAGATTCTTATGCCAACAGGAAGGATTGGCTATTCAAAAATATCGCTCCAGGAGGTTGTTTTATGAAAGTTATTGCCTTTAACGGGAGTCCGAGAAAAAATTGGAATACTGCGACGCTGCTTGACCACGCGCTTAAAGGCGCCGCTTCGCAAGGAGCTGATACAGGGCTTATCCATCTTTATGATTACAATTATAAGGGCTGTATCAGTTGTTTTGCCTGTAAGCTGAAAGGCGGTAAAAGTTATGGCAGGTGTGCTGTAGATGATGATCTAAAACCAATTCTTGAAAAAGTTGAAGAAACCGACGCCATTATTCTGGGTTCACCGATATACTTTGGGGTGACAACGGGCGGGATGAGATCCTTCCTGGAGCGGTTAATGTTTCAGTACCTGGTGTATGATGCAAACTATTCCAGTCTTTTTAAAAGGAGAATCCCGACAGGTTTTATTTACACAATGAATGTGAATCAGAGACGTTTGGAGGAGATGGCATACCAGCAGAATCTCAAAGGAACGGAAATGGCAATGAAGAGAACTTTTGGTGCATCGGAAGCGCTATTTGTTACCGATACATATCAGTTTGACGATTATTCCAAATATGAGACGTCAGCTTTCAATGTGGAAGAGAAGGCAAAGAGACGGAAAGAAGTCTTCCCCGTGGACTGCCAAAAAGCCTTTGAGATGGGGGTAAAGTTCGCCTGTCAAAGTATTAGTTGACGAAAATAAAAAAGCGGCTGCTTATTTATTACCTAGTCCAAATCCGCAAGCAAATTTATCGGTACTTTAGGAGGCTCATTCAACGGTCTACGCCAATTAATTCCTGGAATTATGATGCCAGCGCAGGGTGACATGAAAACAGCAGCACAGAGAAACAGCTTCCCTTAAACGTTCAGCATGGAAATCATTCCATTATGTAAAAAATATATTTTATTAGCTCTAACTTATTGTTGATTGTATTCTAAGATAAAACGAAAAAACAAGTAGATATCATTGAAAGCTGCAAATCAAGCCCCCGGAGTGAAAGCAATTTTATACACTATTTATAAATAATAAATATTAGTCATATATATAGGCATATTGCTATAATAAATCATACTTTGTTTAAGAGCGATCCCGATGGGAAAGGGTATGATTTTAAATGGAGAAATTGACACCCGGTTATCTTCGTTCCTGGTACGTATTATTCACCGTAGGGGTTGGTACCTTTTTATCTTCCTTGAACACAAGCACCACAAACACAGTATTACCTACAATCGAACGGTCCCTGGGGATCACGCTGGTTCAGTCGGAATGGATTGTTCTGATTTATCTGCTCGTTTTGACTATATTACTGATACCAATCGGAAGGCTATCGGATTTATGGGGACACAGGCGGGTGCTTTTATTCGGATTTGCTATTTTTACATCAGCAGCGGTACTATGTGGTGTATCGCAAAATTATTTTTCGCTATTGTGGGGAAGGGCGTTGGTTGCTCTTGGTGGAGCCATGATCATGTCAGTAGGTCCTGCCATCCTAACGACCACATTTCCGATTGAACAGCGTGGCAGAGTGCTCGGGATTCAAGCACTTATGACATATATAGGGCTTTCACTGGGTCCAGTCCTTGGAGGCTGGTTGACACAGGCTTGGGGATGGCAGACAATCTTCCTTGTAACAGTTCCTTTTGGTATCAGTGGCCTTCTATTAGGTATATGGGCAGTTCCAAAAGTTGTTGTGGCGGACCCAAAAGCTCTAGACTTGAAAGGGACCTTCTTGTTCATACTTGGAATGGCAGCCGTAACTTTGTTGCTGAATTCTAATGCCATCAAACAATACCGTACCCTTATTCTGTCACTGCTTGTTATCGTGTTCGTGGGTGCAATTTGGGCTTTTATTCACACTGAACGTGAGCAAGGAGATCCAATGATCGACCTTGAACTCTTTAGAATTAATAACTTTGGCTTCGGAGCATTAGGCGCGGCGCTAAATTATCTGTGCTTCTTTCTGATTATATTCCTTCTTCCTTTTTATTTTGACCAGGTTTTGCATTTTCCGGCCTCAACGGTGGGCATGTTTATGGCCATTACACCACTGGTTATGACGGTTTGCGCTCCAATCGCAGGCGCTATGTCAGACCGGTATGGTCCACGGACGCTAACTACGTTGGGGATGGCTTTCAATACTATAAGCCTGGCTTTGTTCGGGATCATGGTTCAGCTGGGTTTAACAGCACATTGGACATTGATCGCAGGGCTGATTTTTGCAGGATTAGGAACAGGTACTTTTGCAGCTCCGAACAACTCAGCGATCTTGGGTGCGGCTCCGCGTTCTCAACAGGGTGTGGCATCCGGGGTTTTAGCCACAGTTCGCTATATCGGCATGATGTGTGGAATTACAATTGGAGGGTCGCTTTTCTATTTGTTAATTGGGTACTTCACCCACCAGGGTGCGGACACGGTACCCGCATTTTTACACGCATTTTCAATTGTTATGTGGGTTGGGGCTATGTTTGGAACCCTGGGCTTTTTTTGTACTTTTGCGATGACAAATGAGGCCCATAATGTCGCTGCGTGATTAACCACATTGCCGGGATTTATTGCCGGGATTTAATAAAGAGTTGACGCGCCGCGCTAAACCTGTAGAAAAGCGCTCCGGACAGAGCCAGGGGGAAGAGTGTAGTGAAATACATAATTTGATAACCGGTTGCCTCTGCCACATAGCCCCAGAGAATCGTCCCCAAACCAATGCCCAGGTCAAAGGCGATAAAAAAAGTGCTGGTGGCGGAGCCCCGTCTATGAACTGGCGCAAAACGCACGGCCTGGGCCTGTAAAGTAGGAATGCAAAAGCCAAAACCAAGGCCAACGATTGCGCCGGCAGAAAGGAAGCCCGTGATGGTATTGGACAGGCCAATGGCGGCCATGCCAATGAAAAGGGCCAGGTGGCCAATGAGTAAGACCATATCGGCGCCGCCTCTGTCCGTCCAGCGACCGGATATAGGCCGGGAAATTATCATAGTCAGGGCAGTGGCGGTAAAAAACAAACCGATATTGGCAATGCCGCGTTCAGTCGCGTACAAAGCAATAAACGAAAGCACTGAACCGTAAACAACCGCCAGAAAGAACATCACCCCGGATGCCGGCATGGCGGTTTTTTCCAGAAGGCTGGCCCAGAGCCCTGTGACAGAGCTGGCTGGAGTTCTGACGGGAGCATTGGTGTCCCGGATTGGCAAACTGCAGCAGAAGGCCACCAAGGCCAATAGAGTTATCATTAAAAATAATGTGGTGTAACCTGATCTTCCCACTAACCAGAAACCCAGCATGGGGGCTAAAGACATCGAAAGAGAAGTGGTTAACCCGAAATACCCCATGCCTTCACCCATACGGGCAAGGGGCAAACTATCCGATACGATGGTGCCGATGGCCGTGGTGACCAACCCGAAGGCTAGACCATGAAAACCTCGTATCACCATCAATAATTGGATATCCGTTGCAAACTTGTATAGTAAAGTGATGGCCACCACCATCACCAGACCCATGATCATAAATTTTTTCCGGCCATAGTTATCTAACAACCAGCCGGATATGGGGCGAATAACCATCGCGCTAATGGTATAGACGCCCATCACATATCCAACGTCCCTTTGGTCACCGCCGATTTCCAAAAGATACACAGGCAGGGTGGGGAGGAGCATCTGTAAACTCATAAATAGGGTTAAATTGGCTAAACATAGCAAGGTGAAATTCCTGGTCCAAATGGAGGCTGTTTGTTTCACTGTTAGGTTGCCTTTGGCCTGTAGGTCATCTACTAATTCTGTCAAAAAAACAAATCCTCCAATACCAATAAGCTGTACGTCGTCTGTACAGCTTATTCACAAAATGAATGTTTAGATGGCTAACTCAAAGTTATTTTTTTAAAGCCGCCTGTGGTGTCAGCAATTTCTGCTGCTGCTTCTTCCAGGTAAAATAATCCCATTTTATATCCTGTTTTTTCATTGTAGATTTCCTTTAATCTTGGCAACGTTTCAAATGCTTTCTCAAGAGCATTTTCTCTATCATCAACAACGGCCTTGCCATTAATGCGAATCCATTCGCCCTTAGCGCTTGTAGTGGAAATTTCAACGTAGGGGTTTGCTAAAATTTGCTGATAGGATTTTTTATGTTTACCTGCGCCGAAATAAAGCTTGTTCTCATAACACATAAAAAAGCCAAACGGCCTTACTTTCGGCTTGGCGCCATCAACTGTTGCAAAATAGAACGGATTATTCTCACTTAAAAACTTTAGTACTTCTTCCACTTATAGGCATCTCCTTTTATTTAAACTTTATTTTACTCTCATATTAGATATTGTATCACAATATGTCAATTATAAATTAGGCGTATTAAAATGGAGAAATAGATACGAAGAATGAGATACATACAAAAATTATATCCATAATCAAAAATATGAGATGTGCCGAATGGAATCCAAATTATATGGTTGAAGTAAAATATGGAAATGTTTTATAATAATAGTGATTATGTAATCTGATAGAAAAAACAAGGTATTATTATGAGGAAGAAATTGCACGAAGGGCACAGGCAGAGAGTGAAATGCCGGTATCTGGCGGAAGGACTGGACTCTTTCGAAGACCATCAAGTACTGGAACTCCTGTTGTTTTATTGTATACCAATGAAGGACACAAACGAACTGGCGCATAAAATAATCGGTGAGTTTGGTTCACTGGCGAACATATTTGAAGCAGATCCTAAAGATATATGCAAACGTTGCGGAGTAAGTGAAAATACGGCAATACTTCTTTCAATCATTCCCTCCTTGACCCGGCGATATTTCAAGGGTAAATGGGGTGAGAAGCCGGTATTAAGCAGTTCTACTAAAGCTGGTGAATATGCTGTTTCGCTTTTTACGGGCCGCACTTACGAGGTGTTTTATGTTATTTGCCTGGACTCACAAAACAGAGTCAATTATGCTGTGCTGGTCCATGAAGGGACTATCAATGAGACACCGGTGTATCCAAGAATCATTGTTGAAACGGTCTTGCGGCATCAGGCGAACAGTGTGATCTTGGCCCACAATCATCCTGGTGGCTCCATGCGGCCGTCGGATGCCGATTTGCAGATTACTAAAAGGATAATTGCCGCGCTGGAGGCAATTTCTGTGCATGTAGCGGATCATATTATTGTTGCTGGCGACAGATATTTTAGTTTCGCAGAGAAAGGATTCATATGAAATTAATTACATTGGGACAGTTACTAGTTTTCATATGATAATGCGAAAAAACGATTAAATGAAAAACCGTCTTCATTCTTTAGTTATCAAGCAGTGGACGGCTTTTTTTATTATGCAGCTTGTATCCGTACTATTAATAAGCATAACCTATTAAAATAATTAAAAACAAATATTTCATTTTTTCATTTTTTGATAGTAAGATAAGCTAAAATAATAAATTGAAATTCACTATACGACATAAATTGCTTTATTTGCATACTTATTTATAATATCCCATATAATGTTATATGGATATTTGTATTTCAAAGCAGTACGGATTCAGGTATAATCTAGGGTATCTGGAGGTGGAACTGGTGAAGGAATATGTTATCTTAGTAGATGAAAATGATAATTCGGTTGGAATCGCCGAGAAAATTGATGCTCATAAGAACCCAAAGCTGCACCGGGCGTTTTCAATCTTTATTTTCAACTCAAAGGGTAAATTGTTAATTCAGCAACGTGCTGAGAATAAATATCATTGTCCAGGGATGTGGGCGAATACTTGCTGTAGTCATCCGCGGCCAGGTGAATCCTTGGAGAAAGCCGCGCATAGAAGACTTCAGGAAGAGATGGGCTTTGATACTGAAATGGTGAAATCTTTTGCATTTATTTATAAAGCCCAGTTTGATAATGGCCTGACGGAAGAGGAATACGATCATATTTTTGTGGGGAAATGGGATGGAACACCAAAAATCAATTTAACAGAGGTAGCTGATTACAAGTGGATTTCAGAGGATATTTTAAGGGAAGATATTAAAAAAAACCCGGCAATATATACGCCATGGTTCAAAATTGCTCTGGGAAAACTTCTTGATAAAAATATAAAAGGTCAATTTGTAGACAAGTGGCAATTTGATGTGCAGGTTGATGAGATTCTTGATTCCGTTCTGCCGCCTGTGAAGCCGCAACTTATCGAAAGCATGGGTTAACTTCTAACCACTATATCCGATTAATAAGCTTCGAAAATCAAAAAATATTTTAACTTTAAAAGAAGGAATGTCCCCTAAATAAGCGGAATTCCTTCTTTGCTTAGATAATAGTTAACCAGCAGCTATCTCAAAGGAGGCATTGCTTATGATTCAAAGGATATTGGTCGGTTATGACGACGGTGCACTTTCACAAAAAGCTCTTGAAACTGCAATTGAGATGGCCAGAAATAACAAAGCGGAAATCTTTATTGTATCAGTATTGGATATACCTCTCTATATATCTTCTCCCGATATGCTGCCTCCTGATAATATCTCGATTACCAAGTTCTTTTACGATAATACCCGTCTGTATTTTGAAAAGTTACAGGAACAGGCTGCCATCAGGGTAAAGGAGGAAGGGCTTGCCGTGACTACCAAGGTTTTGGAAGGAAATCCCGGCAAAACCTTGGTTTGGTACGCCGAAGAGATTAAGGCTGATCTGATCGCTATAGGCTCTAATAACCGGGGCGTCCTGGACAGGTTATTCCTGGGCAGTGTATCCAATTACGTCATTCACCACGCCAAGCGCATGGTCCTGGTGACCAAGAACTAGCGGAATAAGCCGGTATAAATGGACCCGCAGGTCAAACCTGCGGGTTTTTTGCTTTTAATGGACCAGCGTTTCTTCTAAGACTTTTTCGCGGAAACGGTCAAAGCCGATTCGGTCGATAAACCGGCCCAGGCGCTCGTTGGTGCGGGCTTCTTTTTTATATACATCAATCGTGCGGTCAAGTAAGGCCAGCACCTGCTGGTTGGTCTGGCTCTCAATCAGCTTTTGGCCAAAGCGCGGGTCGAGTCCGCCGTTTCCCCCTACATAAATGGTAAAGCCCTTGGGCATACCCACCACCCCAAAATCAATCACCATGGAGTCCATGCATTTGTTGGGGCAACCGCTCACACTGATTTTAAACTTGGAGGGCAGGGTCATACCGTGGTAGCGGTTGTCAATCTCGCTGCCGAGACCTACCGAGTCCTGCTGACCCCGCTTGCAGAAGGTGGTCCCGGGGCAGAACTTGACGCTGCGGACGCAAAGCCCGATGGCGGCTCCCGGGGCAATACCCAGGTCCTGCCAGGCTGCATCTATGTCTTCCTCTTTTAGTCCAACGATGGCTATTCTCTGGGAAGACGTGACTTTTAGGGCCGGGCAGTTATATTTTTTTGCTACGTTGGCGATTCTAATCAGCAATTCGGGGTCGGTGATTACTCCCCCGGGGATATGGGGAGCGATGGCGTAGGAGCCGTCCCGCTGCAGAATGGCTCCTTTTTCCATAAGATCTCGCCTGGGCGCGCTGTGCTGGAACCTTTCGTCAAGCTTATTTGACATTTCCTGATTTTCTGCCATTAAGGTTACCTCCCTGGCATTATTCTGCTGTTATTTTTTCAAAAAATCAGCAAGCTATGTATGATGTTAGTAGGTTCATGGTAAAATGGTGAAAGTATACACGAAAGAGTCAGCGTAGAACGGCAAAATAAAGGAGTATGGTATGGAGGATTATCTGGTACGGGGAGTCGGGGAAGACGGCAAGTTCCGGGTTTTTGCCGCGACTACCACTCATCTGGTTGAAGAAGCAAGAAAGAGGCATGATACCTGGCCGGTGGCCAGCGCCGCCCTGGGCCGGTCGTTGACGGCCGGCCTGTTGCTGGGGGCGAACCTAAAGGGCGAGGACCTTATTACCCTGCGTATCTTCGGGGACGGGCCGCTTGGAGCAATTATAGTAACCGCGAACGCAGCCGGTGAAGTCAGGGGTTATGTCCAGGAACCCCATACCGACCTTGAGCATGCAGCCGGCGGGAAGCTGCCGGTGGGGGCAGCGGTCGGGAAAGGCGTTTTATACCTTACCAAGGACCTGGGATTAAAGGAACCCTTCACCGGGAGTGCGGAGCTTGTCTCCGGCGAAATCGGCGAGGACATTGCCCAGTACCTTTTAGTTTCCGAACAAACTCCTTCAGCAGTGGCGCTCGGGGTACTGGTAGCCCCTGACGGCGGTGTTAGAGCTTCCGGTGGTTTGATTGTACAACTTTTACCAGGAGCGGAGGAGGAGGTCTTGGCCCGGCTGGAAAAAAGCATCAGCCAGCTGACGCCGGTCAGCACCCTGGTTGCCCGTGGCTTGACCCCCGAGGAAATTGTTGCTGAAGCTGTCGGGGGACTAAAGGTGCGTTACCTGGAAAGAGTCCCCTTGAGTTTCAAGTGCAGGTGTTCGCATGAAAGAGTTGGAGATATTCTTGTCGCCATGGGCCAACAGGAGATCAAAAAAATTTTGCAAGAACAGGGGCAGGCCGAGGTTCGCTGTCACTTTTGCGGCCGCACGCATATCTTCGCAGCACCAGAGTTGGAAGCTATCTTGAAAACAGCAAGCCAGAGGTCATAATAAATTTACATTTCACACGGTCTAATGATAAATATTTTCTATCAAAATAATGAAGGTATTTTATTGCAAGTCCTGAATTCTTCCATATAATCTAATATATTAAGCAAAGGAAGAGATTCTATGACCGTGAAGGTGCTTGACTGCAGGGGGTTGGCCTGTCCCGCTCCGGTGATTAACACCAAAAAGGCATTGGAAGAAGTAGGGGTGGAGCCCCTTCTTGTAATCGTCGATAATGACGCTGCCAGGGAAAATGTTTCCCGTTTTGCCGGGAATGCCGGACGCAGCGTAGAGGTCGAGGAGAAGGACGGCGCCTACCACCTGACCATCGGTGGAACAGGAGGGGAGGTCCCCGCTACGGACCCCGCTAAGAAAGTCATGGCGGAGGTTGAAGAAGGCAGGGCGGTGTACTTTATAACAAGCAACGCCATTGGCCAGGGTTCACCCGACTTGGGTGAAGTCCTGATGAAAAGCCTGATGGTTACGCTCACTGAACAAAAGTCAGCCAAAGCGCTGCTTCTTCTTAATACCGGAGTGTACCTGGCTTTGGAAGGCTCACCGGTGATGGAACAAATGCAAAAGCTGGCTCTTGCGGGGACGGAAATACTGGTCTGCGGTACCTGCCTGAATTATTACAAGCTGAAGGAGAAACTGGCCGTTGGTGTGGTCTCCAATATGTACGATATCAACAGTCGACTTATTGAACCGGGCAAGGTCATTACTGTGGGGTAGTGCTTTTCGGAAAGCAGCAGATCTCTGTGGTGTCACTGACAAGAATTAGGAGGTTATGGCCAGTGACGCTTTCTTTAGGCAGCTTACCATAATACGTGCAGTTGTTTTGTCTTAATGTGCCTGAAAGTCCAGGTTGTGAAAAGACGGGACAATTCCTGGTGGTGATGATACCCGGAATTGTCCCGTCTGCATTAAACTGCGCCTGTGGCCAGTTCCCGGTTTTCTCCTTTACCTGTCCGGGGAGTGAAAAGCCGGGGCTCTCTCTTCCTAAAATGGTTGGGCTCTCTAACCCTGCTTAAGAAAGTTTTTGTCCGTTCGTGACGGGGTTCCTCGAAAACCTGTTCCGGGCGCCCGACCTCCACAATTTTACCTTCATCCATGTAAACCAGCCAGTCGCCTACCTCCCTGGCAAAGGCCATTTCATGGGATACCACAATCATGGTCATGCCCTCGGCGGCAAGCTGCTTCATCACCGCCAATACCTCTCCCACCAGTTCGGGGTCAAGGGCCGAAGTCGGTTCGTCAAACAGCATAACCTTGGGTTTCATAGCCAGGGCCCGGGCAATAGCCACCCGCTGTTTCTGGCCGCCTGACAGTTGAGATGGGTAGGCATGGGCCTTATCAGTCAAGCCTACTTTTTCCAGCAATGCCATGGCGGTCTCATATGCTTGCTGTTTATCCACTTGACGGACTTGCACAGGCGCTTCGGTAATATTACCAAGCACGGTAAAATGGGGAAACAGGTTAAAGTGCTGAAAGACCATGCCTACATCCCGGCGCAGGATGTTAAGTCCGTTTTTTTTGCGACGGTCCACTATATTTCCTTCAATCCATATTTCTCCGCTGCTGGGTTCCTCAAGGAGATTAATACAGCGCAATAGAGTGCTTTTTCCCGAGCCACTGGCGCCGATGATAACAACCACATCGCTTTTCCCCACATTGAGGTCAATGTCACGTAGTACATGCAGGGAGCCAAAATGTTTGTTGAGGTTTTTAATTTTTATCAAATAAAACACCTCCTTTAAATTTCATCTACTTTAAGACGCCGTTCAAGGGCATTAACAGCTAAAGTGAAAATAGTAATCAGAAACAGGTAGTAGAGACCACCCATGGCATAAAATTCCATTGAACGGAAGGTAGAAGCTGCAAACCTCTGTGCCAGGTGAAATAGTTCATCCATGGCGATAAAGGCTGCCAGAGAGGAGTCTTTGAGTCCAATGATAAACTGATTGCCAAGTGGTGGGATAACGCGCTTAAATGCCTGAGGCAGGATGATACGTCGCATGGCGAGCGGATAGCTCATACCCAGTGAGCGAGCCGCTTCCATCTGGCCGCGATCTATGGACTGTATGCCGGCCCGGAATATTTCCGCAATGTAAGCGCCGCTGTGAACCGCCAGGGCAATTGAGGCCGACCAAAACTGGCCGAAGTCCACAATCTCAGCCAGGCCAAAATAAACGAAGAAAAGCTGTACAATTAGAGGTGTACCCCTAATCAAACCTATATAGAGATCCGCCAGACGGTTTAATAATTTTCGCTTGGATATTTTGAGGAGTGCAACGAACAGACCGATAGCCATACCTATAGTAATTGAAGCGGCTGTCAGCAGTACCGTAATCTGCATGGCCTTGAAAAAAAACGGTCCGTAGGTTATCAGATCAGATAAGAAGTGCAAGTCAACACCCCCCAACTTTCTAGGGCGGGGGAACCCGCCTGGGCGTGTCCCCTCCCTCTAGTAGGAATAGCATGCTGGCAATATAAGAATAAAAGGTTGTCTAACCTTTTATTTACTGATGTCTTGATCAAAATACTTTTTACTGATTTCCAGATAAGTACCGTCTTGCTTAATTTCCTTAAGGGCATTGTTGACCTTTTCTCTCAAAGTGTCATCTTCCTGGCGGAAGGCAATACCGACTTCCTCCACGAACAGGAGGTCTCCGACCATTTCGATGTTTTTCAGGCCGGTCTCATCTATTGCCAGCTTACCGACAAAGCGGTCGGTGATGACGGCCTGCAGGCGACCGGCGTCAAGGTCACGCAGAGCAGTCTCGTCACTTGAGTAGTTAATAATATTTTGTGAATATTTTCTTGCTTCTTCGTCATAAGTACTCGTGGTGAGCACGCCAATCTTGGTATCGTTCTTTAAGTCGGCGATGCTTTTAATTCCCGATTCTGTATAGACAAAGAGCTGGCCTCCGGAAACGTAATACGGGTCTGAGAAATCGACCTGTTGCTTTCTATCCTCGGTTATGGTCATACTGCCTAGAATGGCGTCATACCGCTTGGCCTGCAGTCCGTTAATCAGGCTGTCCCATGGTGCCGTAACAGGTGTTGGCTCCAGGCCCATTTTTTCAGCCAGGGCTTTGCCGATTTCCACGTCGAAGCCGGTCAGGTTATTGCCTTCGTCATAATAGTTAAACGGGCGGTATTGGCCGGAACAGGACCAACTGAATGTTTCTTTAACCTGCTCGCCGGTAGATGGATTTTCGCTTTCTTTAGATCCGCCGCAACCGGCCACGGCGAATACCAGCATGGCCACCAGAATCGCGTATAACAGGGTTTTCCGTATCATAAAATGATTTCGCCTCCCATAAAAATTTTTCTATAAGCTGGTCCTCTTGTCCACCTCCTTAAACTTGCATCTTAAAACATAAAACCCAGGAATATCCCTGGGACTTTGGCAAACTGGCTTTAGCTTGTTTTGCTAACCTATTCTGCCTTGACTTGATATAAGCTTTAAATAACCAGGGGATATTCCGATTACATTCTAAAATTTTATGAATTTCACCTTACTTTGACTTGCAATGGGGAAAAATAGTTAGCGTGACACACAATAACAGACAACTTTATTAATATAATCAAGTTGTTGGTTGTTTTATGATATCATAGTTAGATTACTTGGTCAATATAGCAAATCACCTGACTAAACAAAAGATTTCCAAATTTCTGATGGCCCCTGGCTTTTACAAGGAGGGTATGTACAATTCAGAGATGTCTAACAGTTATTAAGACTCCTTCATTGTATCAATGCCGGTTCGGAACTTATGACCGGGAGGCATGTATGGAGTTTGGGGAATAGCTGCAATAATATAATTTTTTTAGGGGAGCAGCAACTATTTCTTATAGTTCCATGGTGATTATATCAGCCTTGATTGCACCACCGGGGTTAATTATTAATAGAACGTCAATATAAGATTGACCTGGAAAATTTATTATGATATACTGACAACAGACAACCTTATTGAATGATATAAGTTGTCTGTTGTCAGTATATGTTGAATTTAATATTGCTCCTAATTCGCTTAATTCTTCATAAAAAGAAGCGGGGGAACCAATTTACGGGGTGAATCGGTGCTCGACCAGACTCCAACGTGTTGTCGACATCGTAGGGCTACTCTTTCGGCCCGAATCCGTCAGCTAACTTCGTAAGCGTTGAAAGGGAGGAAACAGGCGGTCTACAACCAGCCTTTGACTTGCTTGACCTCTTTTAGCCCCCGGACGTATGCTCCGGGGGTTTTCTGCACTTTATTTCTTGCATTACAAATAAAATTTGAAAGGAGATACTTGTGATGTCCATACCTTCTATTGAGAAATTTGAATTTATGAACGAAGAAAAACAGGCTATTGCGCTTAAACGGGCGGATGATTTAAAAAAGAGAATTAATGATTATCTGGAAAAAAAAGATGAAATAAAGACCGGTTTTGATATGCAGGAAATGATTAATTTTAACAAGGAAAGGCAGCTCGGTTATTTCGACGCCAGCGAAGAAAACTGGCATGACTGGCACTGGCAGATGGCCAACCGGATCAAAGATGTATTTACGCTAGCCCGGCTATTTGGCTTTAATGATGAACAGTGCACTCATATTAGAAGAGTGGGGATGCGTTATCGATGGGCAATATCACCTTACTATGCCTCGCTGATGGAAGGAGACTGCAACCACGACCCGATCCGCATGCAATCGGTACCTTCTATCGATGAGATGGACAGTACCGGTTATGTCGATCCCATGGCCGAGGAATTCACTTCCCCAGCGCCGTGCGTCACCAGGCGCTATCCGGACCGGTTGATTATCAACGTTACCAACCAGTGCGCCATGTATTGCCGCCATTGCCAGAGGCGCAGGAATATCGGCGAGGTGGATCAACACAAGCCACATCAGAATCTAATGGCTGCGTTGGACTATATCCGGGAAAACAAGGAAATTCGCGATGTCCTGATCACAGGCGGCGACGCGCTGCTTCTAAGCGACAGAAAGATAGACTGGCTGCTGGGTGAACTGGATAATATCAAGCATGTGGAAATAAAGCGTCTGGGCACCAGGACCATTGTCACTTTGCCGCAGCGAATCACACCGGAGTTATGTGAGGTTCTTAAGAAACATCCCCCAATTTATATTAATACTCAGTTTAACCATCCACGGGAGATTACACCGGAGAGCAAGCAGGCCTGCGATAGACTGGTTGAAGCCGGTGTGGTTTTAGGGAATCAGGCGGTTCTTTTAAAAGGAATAAACAACGACCCGCACGTTATGAAAAAACTTAACCAGGAACTCTTGAAGATAAGGGTCAAGCCCTATTATATTTTTCAAGCTAAAGCGGTAAAGGGTACACGCCATTTTATTACGTCTGTGGACGAGGGTATTGCAGTTATGGAAAAACTGCGCGGCTATACTTCCGGTTTGGCCGTCCCGACATACATTATCAATGCCCCCAACGGTTACGGAAAAACTCCTGTTATGCCTCCTTATATACTGAACCAAGGAGACGGTAAAGTAAGGATGCGTACGTGGGAAAACAGGTTGCTGGACTACCGTTGCCTGCCCGAAGGAGAATAAATGATTACACCCGCCTGGCACGGTATTGTTATCTATTCCATGGTTTGAGCGGTCCCTGCCATGAGAGACAATGCTTCTTTTATATCTGCCGATTCATTTTCATTGGCAAGCGCGAATAGATAATCACCGACTATGATTTTTGTATTTCCCCTGGGGATAATTTCGGCTTCGCCCCGCTTAATACTTATCAGCAGGCAGTGAGGTGGCCAGGCGATATCCATTATTCTTTTGCCTTCCAGCTTTGAACCAAGACATACGGCAACTTCAATCAGGGTCTTATTGTCCCAACCGGAGTAAATATTGTGATTCTTTTTAACCAGTGACCGCGCCAATAATGTTTCATATATTGGCGCGGTTTTTAAGATATCACTAACCATATAGGCAGTTACCGAAACGATGATTAGCGCTAATAAATGGTCAAAAGAACCTGTCATTTCAGTAATTAGAATACTGCCGGTCACCGGCGCCTTGACAATGGCGGTGAAATAAGCAGCCATGGCCAAAACAACAAAATTATTAAAGAAATGTTGATCAATATGAAAATAGACTATGAGCATATTACCATATATAGCTCCGGCCAGCGATCCGATAACCAGCATCGGCATGAATATTCCTCCCGGTACGCCGGAACCGTAGCTGATCATGGTATATATAAATTTAACAGTAAAAAATATTAATAAAATAGCGATCCCATAGTTGGCCTGTCCAACAGAGTCGATGAGTTTGTTTCCTCCCCCCAGAACTTCAGGCAGGAAAAAACCCAATATCCCACCGAGTATTAAGGCTGGCGCCGACATAAACGTTTTTGGCAGCCAGGTGATCTTATTGTAACCATCCATTGTCTTTGTCAGCGTCCGGTTAAAGAGAAAGCCTAAAAACCCGCAGATGAAACCAAGACCAACAACATAAATGTAGTAATTATGCGGTAACACAACGAGATCATGGAAGTTAAAGACAGGTTTTTGGCCGAAGACTTGTTGGGTTATTAAATCGGCTGTTAGCGATGCTGCCATAGCCGACATCAAGACAGCCGGGGAAAAGTTTTTGTGCAATTCTTCAAGCGCAAAGATTACTCCAGCGAGCGGCGCATTAAAAGCTGCTGCTAAACCAGCGCTGGCGCCGCTTGTAATTAAATACTTTTCCTCTATTCTTAACCTGCCTAAAAGGCGGCTGACGCCTTGACCCGCCATAGCTCCCAATTGGATGGAGGGACCCTCACGTCCCAGCGACATGCCTGAACCAATAGCAAGAACTCCGCCAAGAAATTTCCCTATGATTATTTTTAGCCAGCCCATCTTGAAGTGACCCAGGATAATACCTTTTACCTGTGGTATGCCGCTTCCGTCGGCCATAGGGACTATATGGGAAATAAAACCCAGGCAGACAGACACGAGTATTAGCGCAATAAACCATAAAAAAGTGACCCCAGAGCCGTTTACGTCTAAAACAGTATAGATATGTTCGCGCAATAATTCGGCTTTTTCCAAGAGGTACCTAAACGCCACGACCAGTATACCAGCGAATAAACCGACCAAAATTCCCTCAAAAAATATTTTTAAACGAAAGCTTTTCCATTGAATCAAAGCAATATGGCTTTTTTTTGTCTCCAATAATAATGCCTCCAAAATAAAAGACCGTTATGAATATGAATTCGATATACAACGCTATCTTACCTACTATTCTAATGCTATTTTAGAGTTCGGGAAAAAACTTTCACGTTGCTCGTTTCATGCAGGTATCAGGATAACGGATTAGACCTTTATTGTTTTCGAAAGGGCCAGAGGAATATTGACTCATGGTGGCAGGTGAATTATAATATATTTAGATAATTATCTAAATATCAAATTAGCTGGGAGGGATATCTTATGGTTGGCCTTACTTTTAAAGCCTTGGCCGACCCAACGCGCCGTAAGATATTGAAGCTTTTAAGGGAACGTGATTTGACCGCCGGCGAAATAGCCGATGAGTTCGACATATCCAAACCAAGCATATCGCACCACCTTAACCTGTTAAAGCAGTCTGGACTGGTACTGGATGAGCGACACGGCCAGTTTATTTACTATTCCCTGAATATGACAGTCTTCCAGGAGGTAATGGGCTGGTTTTCAGATCTGTTAAATAGAAAGGTAGGTGGAGCCAGTGAATAGAAATAATAAACGTTTACCGGATACCTTTAAAATATTTTTGTCGGAATGGCCGTTATGGCTGTTGATTGTAGCGGCTCTAGTCCTTGGGGCGGTGGTATACCCGCAGCTGCCGGAGCGGGTGGCCAGCCACTGGAACTACAGGGGTGAGGTGGACGGCTATTCCTCCCGCTGCTGGGGAGCCTTTGGCATCCCCCTGCTAACTGCGGGTATTTATCTGGGTATGCTGCTCCTCCCTTTAATCGATCCAAGCCGTCAGAACTACGAAAAATTTGCCGGGGCTTACCGGGTCATCAAAGCGGTACTGGTGATCTTCATGACAGGTCTTCACCTGGTAGTTGTTTTAAACGCTTTAGGTTTCCAGGCTCCGGTTGACAGGATTGTAATGACAGGAGTGTCCCTGCTGCTCCTGGTGATGGGGAACTACATGGGGCAGTTCCGGCACAACTATTTTGTGGGTATTAGAACACCCTGGACACTGGCCAACGAAGTGGTCTGGCGGAAAACACACCGATTGGGCGGCCGGCTCTGGGTTGCGGCAGGTATTCTGGGGCTGGTCGGAGCCCTGATGGGCGGCCCGGCTGGTGGACTGGCTCTGGCAGTAGCCCTCGCCCTGGCGGTAATCGTCCCTTTCGTTTACTCGTACCTTGAGTTCCGCAGGCTTTCAAAATAAAGCCCAGACCACCATGTCGCTCCAGCGCTGATGAAAATCTAGCTCTGTGCGTTTCTGGGCAGTTCCATATGCTGCTGTCGCGGTGCCGCGTATCATGAAAACTTGCGATGTAGGCGCCATTTCAATCACACCCGGCGCGTCAGCGCCGAACTTGTGGCAGCCAATGTGACTTTTGTGCGAATGAATTCGCACCTCGTTTAGCTAGGTTCAAGAGTGGCTTCTTACAATAGTCGCTCGCAATATTATTTTCAGGACAGAATGAAACAACCACGTAAGCTATGTTAAAACACCTCATTGCGGTAGGCGATACCTTTATATACCACTTTACCTAGAACATTAGTTCGATATATAATAAGGGAAACAAGTGTTCTAGGGAGGGGCCACATGCATTGTCCAATCCTGCTTGCTGATATGAATTCTTTTTTCGCCAGTGTGCACCAGGCTTTGGACCCTGCGCTACAGGGCAGGCCGGTTATTGTGGCCGGAGATCCGGCCAAGCGCCATGGCATCGTTTTAGCAGCCTCCTACGAAGCGAAGGCCTGCGGCATACAGACGGGCATAACCGTGGGAGAAGCCCGGAACCTTTGCCGGGAAGGTGTTTTTATCAAACCCCGGTACAATCACTACGTCAATTTTTCTACCCGCATTGTACGGATTATGCATGATTTCACGCCTTTGGTGGAGCCTTTCTCCATCGATGAGGCCTTTATGGATGTTTCCGGGTGCGGCCATCTCTTCGGTACCTCCTCGGCAATTGCCCGTAAGCTTAAAGGTAGGATTAAAGAGGATGTAGGTGTCCTGTGCAGTGTTGGGGTGGGCCCCAATAAACTCCTGGCCAAAATGGCGGCGAGCATGCAGAAGCCGGATGGTCTTACGGTTCTGGATTTAACCGGCGTACGGGATAAAATATGGCCCCTGCCGGTACGGGAGCTTTTTGGCGTGGGCCGCCGCCTGGAAAAAAGGCTGCGGGACCTTAATATTCACACTATCGGTGAACTTGCCGGCTACCCGCTGCCGGTGCTGCAAAAAAAGTTCGGTCTGATGGGTCATGTCCTGCACCTGTCCGCCAACGGCATCGACTACAGCCCGGTGGATCCCCACTCTCTGGAGAAGGTGAAGTCCATTGGGCGCCAAGTCACACTTTCCAGGGACTACCGGGGATACCATGAGATTGAAGAAGTAATCCTGGAGCTGTGCGACATTGTCTGCCGGCGGGTGCGCCTGGGGGGATATGTCGGCAGGACGGTTAATTTAAGCTTAAAAGATACGGAGTTTTTGTGGATATCCCGGGCCCTTACCGTAGCTCATCTCACCGCCAATGCTGCTGATGTCCACCGGGCGGCGGTCGAACTGCTGCACCGGCACTGGCCTGACTGGAAGCCGGTCAGGATGGTGGGGGTTTCTCTGGCCGGCTTGGTTAAGAACATCGCCGAGCAGTTAGACCTGTTCGGGGAGGTGGAGCGAGCCCGCCGGTTGAATGCGGCCTGCGACAGGCTCCGGGACCGGTTTGGTGAGAAGAGCATCTTCAGGGCTATTTCTCTGGCGCCCGGCGGTGTGCTCCGGGAACGGGACGGGAGGGTTGAAACAGCTACAGAATACCTGAATAAATTGAGATAAGAATAACAAAAACCGTTGATGCGAACACCTGTTCTATGGTAGTATAGTAACAGGAGGTGGTAACGGTGTATGAATACTGAGTCAATATAAGTGAAAGGAAAAAGGTTTCTTAGCAGTCACTTCCGATGATGCGTCGCAAAGACACGCTGTGAAAGTCGGGCGCGGAGGTTAGAACAACTAGGTGGTGGGTAACACCCCCTTCCGGGCAGGACTGGTCTTTCTAATGGCCAGGCGGTGAACCGCAAGGTGAACCAACCGGAATATGGGCGAGAGTCCATAGCTCAGCAGTTGAATCCTGTGACACTGCCTCCCGTTAGTCGGCGGGAGAGAAAGTTAATAAATCTGGATTATCCTGTATAAATCAGATTTGTTTAGCTTTCAGAAACCAGGGACGGGGATGGCTAATATCCACGACTACTACCGCAAAAATTTTCTATACGAGGGCCACAAGATGATGCTGCCCGAACTACGGGACAAGGTGGCTCAAACTTGTGCCCACTGCAAATTTTTTGTACTGGTAACAGGCGGGAACGAGACCAGGAACGGGTGCGCGGCGCAGATTCCACGGTATGCCGGCCTGAGCAGGAGGGTCCCCGGAGAACTGGATGCCGTGGAAGTATTGGAACTGGTAGGCAGGGAGGGACTGGTTCGTGTTTTGTCCACGGCCGGCCCGCACCGTCAGGCCTGTTGGCAGTTTCACCCGAGGGGGTAGCAGGTTTTTGTTGCGATGAATACACAAGATGAATAAACAATTTGTAAGGATAATGTTGCAACTCATTAATAATTTTCCGGCTGCGGCTTAAAAACTTCAGCAGGTTTTACAAACATGGCAAGCTATATCAGGCCGGTTTTCAGAATAAAAAATTTTATATCTGATCATCGGTAAAATACTTTGCTAAAGCACTTAAATAGTTTATGTTTATTGACAGCATGTAAAAGCAGAACGGCAGGAGAGGTGATTAATCT
The DNA here is from genome assembly GCF_004369245.1 of Pelotomaculum sp. FP. NCBI lineage: Bacteria > Bacillati > Bacillota > Clostridia > Eubacteriales > Desulfotomaculaceae > Pelotomaculum > Pelotomaculum sp. FP. The sequence goes on from NZ_QFGB01000020.1 coordinate 61,953, forward strand.
CCTGCCGCTCTTTGCTTGATAATTTTATATTTCCAAAGCTGGCTATTATGTAGCCTACTATATAAAGTCAAGTAATACTTAAAGTTTTTCATAAGGCCTTTGCTCTTTGAGAATTACAAAGACTCGATTAAGTAACCTGCGACAAATTGCTCCTGTAACAGTGCTGGGGTGCTTACCTTCAGCGAGTTTCTTTTCATAAAAGGCTTGTAAACCAGGGTCGTTTTTACGGGCCGGTGTAGCAGCCAACCATAATGCTCTACGAAGATAAGGTGAGCCACGCTTAGACATATGGTTCTTAGTACCGGTAAACTCACCTGACTGAACAGTGGTTGGATCAATGCCTGCATAGGCAGCCAATTGCTCGACCTTTTCAAAACGGTTAATATCACCGATTTCGCCCAGCAAGACGGCTGCTGTTGTTGTACTGATACCCGGAATTGTGCAAAGATACTGATCTTGGTTTTGTACCAGTTCCTCCAGTTGAGCTTCAATATCGGCTATCTGGACCTCTAGAAACTCAATGTGTTCCAACAGGCAACGAATCTGTAAGCGTGCAGCGTCCTGGCTAAACCGGGTGCCAACAGAGCAGCCTGCAACCTTTTTTATTTCTTGGGCTTTAGTATCTTTGAAGCGGCCCCGGCTTGCTTCGGCCAACAAGGTACTCAGTTCGGAAAGATCAAAATTGACGATTTCCTCTGGTAGAGGGACCGTTCTTAAAAGCTCCCGAGCTGAGCGGATAAAAGGATCAGAAAAAAGTTTTTCAAACTCGGGAAACACCCGATCCAGTACAGCAAGTAACTGTCGTTTCAAATCACTCACTTGATCTACTAGGCCAAAGCGGAAACGGGTCAAGTCACGTATTTGTTGTACCCGCTGTTCAGGAACATAACTCGCATGTACAGCGTTGGTCCTTAAAAGCTCGGCAATTACCCAGGAATCACGGCGATCTGTCTTGGTCCTTCGGATCTGGCCCCGCCGAAATGCCTCAGTTTGTATGGGGTTGATCACCAGAACCTTTTCTTCTTTGCTTACCAGGAAGGTATAAAGGTTTAGCCAGTAATGGCCAGTACCCTCCATCGCAAATTGGCGTGGCTGGGCAGGTATTGTTTCCCAAAGTTGCCGGAAACCTTCCTCATCATTATTGAAGCGGATGGAATTTCCGACCGGTTTGCCTACACTGTCTAGAACAGTTGCTTCATGATGGTTTTTGCCAATGTCCACGCCAATAAAGAACATGTAAACCTTCATTTCTCCGCCTACTGCGGGCGACACAAATAGGAATGAAAACCGGGATGTGCAGTAACCATCCTTTGGGTACAATAGCCTTGAGGGAAAGGCACACTACAAAGCACGGTGAGGTGAGTTGCAGACT